>NZ_BAABJJ010000011.1:0-212937 GCF_039543245.1 Algibacter agarivorans | reverse complement strand
AGATTTCTTCCTGTTTAGGCTTACTACTATTTTTGCATAACCCTAAAATCCCACAACTTTTTGACTTGACCCTGTTTAGGCTTACTACTATTTTTGCATAACCCTAAAATCCCACAACTTTTTGACTTGACCCCTTTTTGACTTGACCCGTTTTAACTATTTGAACAAATAGCCTTAAAACAAAAAAGCATCCCAATCTTCTTATTCAGAAAAAAGGAAAGCTTTCCATTGGATTACCAAATTAACTTTGGCAAACTACATCCTAGACACCTCTAGGACAACACAACATCATTATAATTACCAAAAAAAGCCCTAATTTCTCAGAGCTTTCTTTTGCAATTTTTTGCGGTCTGGACGGGACTCGAACCCGCGACCTTCGCCGTGACAGGGCGACATTCTAACCAACTGAACTACCAGACCGTTGCATTATTGCGGTTGCAAATATACACGCCTTTTTTTATATCTCAAATCTTTTTTTCTCTTTTTTACAGAAAACTTTCATCAAGCAAACTTTTGCCGTTCTATCATGTAGGTAGTGAGGATGTTATTAAAATCTTTATTAATATCGGCCTCAACATATTTTATTTTGTATTGCGCACATCTTAAACGTAATGCTGTAAAATAACCCTCAACGACTTTATTGTAATTTTCCTTTATAGAGTCGGCATATAAGTTGATATACTCGCCTGTTTCAACATCAATAAAACGTTTAGGCTTATTATCAAAATCGAAATTCAGCTCCTTTGCTTTATCAAATACATGAAATAGAATCACTTCATGCTTATTATATTTAAGATGCCTTAATGCCTCAAACAACTTTGTTTCATCTTCTGATGTTTGAAACATATCCGTAAACAAGAAGACCATAGAACGTCTACGTATTTTTTCAGCAATCTCATGCAAATACTTATACGTTTCAGTTTGTTTATTTAAGGGTTTCGAAATAACAGCTTCACTTAAATGATTCAATAACATTTGATGGTGGCGTTCACTCCCCTTCTCTGGCGCATAATAATCATAGTTGTCACTATAAATACTTAACCCAACAGCATCACGTTGCTTTTTTAAAATATGCATTAACGAGGCTGCTGCAAGTACCGAAAAGCCAACTTTATTGAATCTATCAATAGAAAACGTATCCAATTTTGGGTAATGCATAGAGCTACTATTATCTAAAATAATATGACAGCGTAAGTTCGTTTCATCATCATATCGCTTTGTGTAAAGTTTATCTGTTTTAGCAAACAGTTTCCAATCTATATGTCGTGTACTCTCGCCTTGATTGTAAATTTTATGCTCCGCAAATTCTGCCGAAAACCCATGAAACGGACTCTTATGCATACCGGCAATAAAACCCTCGACCACTTGTTTTGCAAGTAGCTCAAGATTTTTAAATCCTTCTGCTTTATTAAGTTCGTTTTGTAAGTTCATATTCCCCTCCTAGCCTCCCCAAAGGGGAGGAAAACTCCTGAGGTAAAAAGTTTTTGTTTAATGTTTAAAAATTCATTTTAATTATGCGAACACATTTGCCATAACAGTGAGAATTCCCCCTTCGGGGGTTAGGGGGCTTATATCAGTTTATCAACAATTCCGTAAGCCACAGACTCTTCTGCTCCCATCCAATGGTCACGGTTAAAATCTTTCATGATTTTCTCAACGCTTTGATTACAATTATCAGCTAGCAACTGCGCACTCAATTCTTTGGTTTTTATTATCTCTTGAGCCGTAATTTCTATATCACTGGCTTGCCCTCTAGCGCCTCCACTTGGCTGATGTATCATAACACGCGCATGCGGTTGTATAAAACGTTTACCTTTTTTGCCAGCAGACAATATTAGAGACCCCATAGATGCGGCAAAACCTGTACAAATGGTAGATACATCGCTTTTTAAGGATTTCATACAATCATAAATAGCAAAACCAGACGTTACATAGCCTCCAGGGCTATTAATGTATAAATGAATATCTTTAGTTTCTAATGCATCCAAATACATTAACCTATCAATTACATGTTTAGCCGATTTATCATCAACCTGTCCCCATAAAAACACTTTACGTTGTTCTATTAATTTACTATCAATAGCATCTTGGATTTTTTTATGCTCACTCATATCTTTTAAATTTTTAAATCGTTTAATTATTTGATACGCTGAGAACGCTCGCAACCATTTTCAGCGCTCTTATTTTTAATTTGCATCTAAAATAAAAAAAGGTTCACCATTACGGCAAACCTTTTCAATTTTCTTTTTTCTTATCTGTTACAAAAGCCCATCAATAGCATCTGTGTAAGCATTTTTAGGCGCAACACCAACTTGACGACCAACAACCTCACCGTTCTGAAAAACCAAAACCGTAGGAATGTTACGCACACCATATTTGGCAGCAAACTCTTGGTTAGCATCTACATCAACCTTTCCAACAACGGCCTTACCATCATATTCATCACTAATTTGCTCAATAATTGGACCAACCATTCTACAAGGTCCACACCAAGCTGCCCAAAAATCAACCAAAACTGGTTTATCACTTTTTAAAACCGTTTCTTCAAACGTTGCATCTGTTATCTCTAATGCCATAATATTTATCTTTTAATATGTTCTTAATTCGTTTTAACAACACAAATTTAGTCAAAAAAAACTCGAAAGCTTACAAAGCAACAATTTGTTTTCCTTATAGCCATATTGGTTGCGACTATTTTAAGAATTTGGGCGCATCCCTTAGGGTCGGGCTCTCACTACTTGCTTATAAGTTCTTGGCACACTTTTACTTTTTGCTTTCTACTCGACATGCTTAATTTTATTTTTTCTTTAGTATCGTACTAAAGAAAAATTAAGCATCTGGCTTTCTGGGTGCATGCTTATTATTTTTTTAAAGGGCTTAAATTATCACATAAAACCCAACTAGATCTTTACATTTTCTCAAAGTCGGGAGACTTTGCGGAGCTGAGATTAATAATGATGATTTAGAACAAACGTTTCAAACTATAAGTCAACTCATTTACAAATTAAATCAAATAAGTGTTTTAACAGTACAACGTACTTGTTATGCTTGCAGGTTTTATCAAAAAAATGACAATCAACATTTCTGTAATTTATTGGAAAAAGAATTATTGAATTCTGAAATTAGGATTGATTGTAATGAGTTTAAGGGAAAGTAAGATTAACTTACCTATTTAAGCTTATCTGGGTTTTTTCCTAATTTTTTAGATTCAGAAGTGACACGCCTTTCTAATTTCTTAATATCTTCTTCAGCAGGTAATTCTTCTGGCTTAATACCTCTATCCATTAATAAACCTCTAACACCTTTATTATTTCTTATATGTTCTGCCGAAATACTATTACCTTTTGTCAATCCTTTTTCTTTAGTGTTAAAAACGGTAATCTCAGTAGCGAAATCTTTTGCTTTTATTGTAATCGTTGGTAAAAAATCAGCTAATGCTCTAGTTTGAGGCACATTTAACTTCTTCTTCATTTCTCTGGTAGATCTTCCAAATAAAGCTTGATCACCTTTACTTCTTATTAACCCAAAATTCTTATCGGTTCCTGTTCTTTCATAAATTAATTCCGATAATTCTTTTTCAGATAACGTCAGTTTTTGTCTTGCCTGTAATCGTTCCCAATCTTTAATACGTTGTTCGATTAACTCAAATTTTCGGGTTTGAATTGCAAAATAGTTTTGAGCAAATGCAATTTGTTCTTTTCTCGGGTCTCCATTTTGGGCAATCAGATAGCATGCATATCTTGTTAACATTATATCTTCTATTTTTCTACTACTTCCTGAACCAATTGAAACCATTTTCCCGACGTCGGCAAAATGGTCTAAGATATTATTATCACTAACTTCACATGAAGTTTTAGATTTGTTAATTACATTCACAAAATTATCCCATTTTGAATACCCTAATAAATGCTGTAAATCCCTAGCAAACCAAAATTCAATACCATTCTCTGTTGTCTGAGAGTGATTCTCAAAATTATTTGCTAAAGATTTAATTATTTCTGTTTTCATTTTTTCTAATTTATCTTGTTCAAATAAACCTTATTTAGTTTACAAACTATTTCTTTTTCTGTCAATTCATCTAAAAGCTCTTTAGACATTTTAATTTTAGTATTTCTACTTAAAGCTTCAACAGTAATATCATCGTCATATACTACAAAATCTATTTTACAATCTCCTTCATGTTGATTCAACAACTCGTTAAGACTTCTTATAAATTCATTCTCAACACTTTTTAATTTAAAATGAAAAGATACCTTTTTTGCTTCTTTCTCTAAAATATCATGTAGTAAATGGAAATTATTAAACTGCAATCTTGGGTCACTTTTTTTTCCTGTATCCTTATTTGTCCATCCTTCACGAATAAATGCCTTCACTTGAACAAAATTGTTCGGTAGTAGAAAGTGTCTAAATTTTAAATACTCTTCCCCAAACATCCTAAACTCGAAACTATCGGTATAATCTTCAATAGTAAATAGTGCCCAACCTTTTCCTTGTTTACTAACACGATGCTGCACATCGGTAACCACACCTCCAAAAGTAAGTTCGCTATTTAAATAAGATTCTAAATGATTAAACATAGCGACATTAGCATTACACAAAGCCTTGATTTCTATACTAAAATCATCCAAAGGATGACCAGAAATATAAACTCCAACAACCTCACGCTCTTTACTTAAGGTTTTCATAGTGCCCCACTCTTCACATGGTGGGACTTCGGGTTCAGAAAACTGCACACTACTTTGTTCACCAAACATATCTATCTGTGCGGAGTTTTCATTTTCCTTATGCTTTTGGGCATACTTTATCGCTTTTTCTAAAAAAGTAATCCCATCGCCGTCATCATGAAAATATTGTGCACGATGTATATCTCCAAAACCATCGAAACCGCCTGCATAGGCTAAATTTTCAAAGGCTTTTTTGTTAGCCGCACGTAAATCAATACGCTTGGCAAAATCGAAAATAGATTTATAATGACCGTCTTCTTTCCTGTTTTCAACAATAGTCATTACCGCACCATGACCAACGCCTTTTATGGCACCCATTCCAAATCGCACCGCATAGTCTTTATTTACCGAAAACTTGTAAAACGATTCGTTTACATCTGGACCAAGAACATCTAATTTCATGCGTTTACATTCATCCATAAAGAAGGTAACCTGCTTGATATCATTCATATTATTAGACAAAACCGCCGCCATATATTCCGCAGGATAATGCGCCTTTAAATAGGCCGTTTGGTAAGCAATCCAAGCATAACAAGTGGAGTGCGATTTATTAAAGGCGTAACTTGCAAAGGCTTCCCAATCCTTCCATACTTTTTCAAGTACTTTGGCATCGTGTCCGTTGGCGCTGGCTTGCTCAATAAATTGAGGTTTCATTTTATCAAGCACCGCAATTTGCTTTTTACCCATGGCCTTACGCAAAACATCGGCTTCACCTTTGGTGAAACCCGCTAGACTTTGGGATAACAACATCACCTGCTCTTGATACACCGTAATACCATAAGTTTCTTTTAAGTACTCTTCCATGGCTGGTAAATCGTACTCAATTTCTTCATCGCCATGTTTTCTCCTAACAAAACTTGGAATATATTCCATAGGCCCTGGACGATACAAGGCGTTCATAGCAATTAAATCTTCAAACACTGTAGGTTTTAAATCACGAAGGTGTTTTTGCATCCCAGGAGATTCATACTGAAAAACCCCAACAGTTTCCCCTCTTTGAAACAACTCATAGGTTTTTTCATCGTCAAGCGGAAAGGTATCTGGATCGAGCAAAATATCATGTTTTGCTTTTACAATTTTAACGGTATCCTTTATTAAAGTTAGTGTCTTTAATCCTAAGAAATCCATTTTAAGCAAACCAGCGTCTTCCACCACCGAGTTATCAAACTGGGTAACATACAAATCGGAATCTTTAGCAACCGACACAGGGACGAATTTGGTAATATCGTCTGGTGTAATAATGACTCCACAGGCATGGATTCCCGTATTCCTTACTGAACCTTCAAGCGTTCTGGCAAGATTTACCGTTTCAGCTTGTAAATCACTTCCGTCAGCAATATTTAGAAGTTCGTTAACTTTTTCTAAATCCTCCGCTCTAAACTTTTTCCCCAATTCTTTTTCATCTAAGCCAAAAATCTTTCCTAGCTTAGACATGGTTGGAATCAATTTCGCAATTCTATCGGCATCAAACAATGGTAAATCTAAAACACGTGCCGTATCACGAATAGAGGACTTTGCTGCCATGGTCCCATAAGTAATAATTTGGGCTACTTGATTAGAGCCATATTTTTCAATCACATAATCCATAACACGACTCCGCCCTTCATCATCAAAATCAATATCAATATCGGGCATACTAATACGATCTGGATTTAAGAAACGCTCAAAAAGCAAATCGTACTTAAGCGGGTCTATATTTGTAATCCAAAGACAATACGCCACTACCGAACCAGCGGCCGAACCACGACCAGGACCTACGGACACATCCATATTACGGGCTTCACGAATAAAGTCCTCTACAATTAAAAAATATCCTGGATATCCTGTGTTTTCAATAACACTTAATTCAAAATCAAGGCGTTCAACAACTTCTTCAGAAAGTTCTTCACCATAACGTTTTCTAGCACCTTCAAAAGTTAAATGTTTTAAAAAAGCGTTTTCACCACGTTTGCCTCCATCTGCTAAATCTTCATCATGTTTAAATTCATCCGGAATATCGAAAGCAGGCAATAACACATCGCGTGCTAATTGATATCCTTCCACTTTATTTACTACCTCTTGCACATTCGAAATCGCTTCAGGAACATCCTTAAACAGTTGTTTCATAGCATCAGGCGACTTAAAATAATACTCCTGATTTGGCATTCCGTAGCGATACCCTCGACCTCGACCTATTGGAGTGGCTTGCTTTTCGCCATCTTTTACACACAACAAAATATCGTGTGCATTGGCATCTTCTTGCTTTCTGTAATACGTATTGTTGGATGCCACCAACTTAATATCATGCTTTCTTGCCAGCGTAATTAATGTTGGATTGACACGATTTTCATCTTCTTGATTGTGGCGCATCAACTCTACATACAAATCATCACCAAACTCATCTTTCCACCAAAGTAATGCTTCTTCTGCTTGTTTTTCGCCTACATTAAGGACTTTACTTGGCACTTCGCCGTATAAATTCCCTGTGAGTACAATTAGATCTTCTTTATATTCTTGAATGAGTTTTTTATCAATTCGTGGCAAATAATAAAAGCCATTAACAAAGGCATGGGATGATAATTTTGCCAAATTATGATAGCCATTTTTATTTTTTGCCAACAAGACAATCTGATAACCGTTATCTTTTCTAGATTTATCTAAGTGGTCTTCGCAAACAAAAAACTCACAACCAATAATGGGTTTTATTTCTTTAGCCGTGACCGTTACACCTGTTTCTTCGGCTGCTTTAATTTTAGCTTTAACACCACTGTTGTGCTTATTTACGGCATTCACAAAGTGAAATGCTCCCATCATATTAGCATGATCTGTTAGCGCCACCGCTTCCATATTATATTCGGCTGCTGCCGATACAATATCAGCAACGCCCATAGTGGATTGTAATACTGAAAACTGTGAATGATTATGTAAATGCACAAAATCGACAGCCTCTAAATCTGAAACATTTTGTTGGATGTCTTCGGAAGATAAATCGCTTGATTCGCTTTTCTTGATGCGCTCAAGAATTTTTGCGCTTTCCCTTTTAAGATTAATATGCTTTAATCCTATAAGTTGAATTTCACTTGGATTTTCTTCTTTAAAATTCCGAAAATAATCAGGCTGTACGTCTAATTGTTCTTTAGTGTATTCACCTAAACGCAACAGCTCAAAAAAGCAACGTGTAGTTGCCTCAACATCTGCAGTAGCATTATGTGCTTCTGCAAAACCTTTATTAAATAAATGCTCGTGTAACTCGGATAATGTTGGTAATTTAAACTTTCCGTAACGCCCCCCTGGAATTTGGCATAAATTGGCAGTGCGCTCTGTACAGGTATCTAAAACAGGAAGTTCTTGGAGTGGGTTTACAACATTACCTCGAACAAATTCAGCGCCCATAATGTTCAAATCGAACTTTACATTTTGCCCGACTACAAACTTTGTTTTACCTAATGCTATATTAAATTTCTCTAAAACTTCAGCTAATGAAACTCCCTGTTCTTGGGCTAATTCTGTTGAAATTCCGTGGATTTTCTCAGCATCATAAGGGATATTAAAACCCTCAGGTTGTACTAAATAATCTTGATGCTCAATACAGTTCCCCAAATCATCATGCAACTGCCATGCAATTTGAATACACCTAGGCCAGTTATCAGTATCTGTTATAGGTGCGTCCCAACGTTTTGGTAATCCTGTAGTTTCAGTATCAAAAATTAAGTACATGGTTTCGTAAAGTTGTCTGTTGTTAAGTCGTTTATAAAATATAAACGCAGTGTATAAAAATACATAGAATTTACACTTTTTTAAAGTGAAGTTTTGAAGAGTTGTGAACAAGCAAAAAACCAACCCGTTAATCACAAATAAAATAGCAGATTTTTATGACAAAAATCATATTCTACGTAACAATTGTTACATAATTTTATCTAGAATTTCAAGATCAATTTATTAAACTAAATATATTATTATGAAAATTTTTAAATTAATTACCGCGCTAATTATTACAGTAACATTTGTTTTAGGTTGCACCCATGACGATTATGTTCCAGCAAATGGAACAGGGGATGTTGGTATTGGCGAAAGCCCTGATGAATTACTAGTGAAAAAATTCTCTACAGCTCCTGTTTTCGATGGAGACATTGATGATATTTGGAGTGAAGCCAGACCTTTAATAAATAAGGCTACTGTTACTGGAGCAGGTGATAGAGAAATCACATTAAATGGATCAAGTGGAGGCAACTTATCATTAGAACCTACAGATTTAATGGATCCCTACACTGGTGAAAGCTACAGCTATTCTTTAAGAGGTGGTCATGACGGTGAATATTTATACCTATTATTTGAATGGGAAGATGATACTGATAGTCAACAAAGAGAGTCTTGGTTCTTTAACCCTATTACAAAGCAATGGCAACAAGAAAACAAATACGCCAATCATAAAAATGACAAATTTTATGAAGATAAATTTGGTTTTATGTTCCCAATAGGTAATCCTGCTGGATTCTCAGAAGGCACTTGTACAGTGACTTGTCATGGTGGTTTAACTGACCCACAACCAGGTCAAAAAGTAACTAGACACTACATGAAAAATGATGGTGAATTAACCGATTTCTGGCATTGGAAACGTGACAGACATGCATTAGCAGAAGCTTGTGATGATGGTTATATTGATTATCCTTGGAAAGATGGAGTTGACCTATCTGGTACTGCAGCTGCTAACGCCAGAAGAAATGATGAAGGAGCAGGACCTTACGCAAATAATCAAAAATTTACAGATACTGATACTGGAATGGTTGGACCATTATATGTAGTACCTGGTGCAGAAAACTACTATTGGATTGTAAAATCTGAAATTGGTACTGTTGCAAAAGAAGTTACGGGTATAGATGAAAATGGTATTATTTCTTATGAAGGAGGAACCATTGATCCTAATGGAGATCCTGCTTATTCTCAAGGCTTTGGTAGCAAAAGAATACCAAGTGTTATTATTAATCCAGGTGGACAAGGAAATGATGGTAGATCTGAAGTACAAGTTAAAGCTATACATACTGGTTCTGGATGGCAATTAGAAATTAGAAGATTACTTTATACTGGAGACCCTACAGATGCTGAATTTAAGATTGGAGAAAGCATCCCATTTGGCTTAGCAATATTTAATAATGCTGCTATTGCGCATGGTCAAACAAACTACCTGTCAATGAAAATTGAAAATTAGTCTTAACGTCAAATAGTGCAGGCTATATTTTGTCTGCACTATTTGATAATAAGTATACCTGATAAAAATGTATAATATGAAAAAACTATTTCAAATTTTAGCAATCATAGGTATTTGTTTATCTCTAGACTCATGTTATTATGATTCTATTTATGAGCCAATAGCCGATGATGACGATGGAAGCACCATAGAAGAGGTTACTTACAATAATGATATAGCACCAATTTTTGGATTCTGTAGTAATTGTCATAATGGAAGTCAAGATCCTGATTTAAGCGAAGGAAATGCTTACAATTCATTGGTTCCAGCTTACGTTACAGCTTTCGATGCAGAGGCTAGCCCTCTATATATTAAATTAGAAGATGGTCACCAAAATCAACCAGCGAGTAGAATAGAATTAGTTAAAACCTGGATTGACCAAGGCGCTTTAGAATAATCAACCTTTAAGAAAACAGACATGAAAATATATAAAATATTACTCTTAGCCGCATTGGCCTTACCACTATCAGTCTTTTCTCAAGAACAGGTTAATGATACAATTGTAAAGGAAAAACCAGAGCGTCCAGCGTTTGAAAGCTCCTTTTTATTTGATAACCCAACAAATGTTTTATTTAGTAAAAACACTCTAGAGGTACAAATGTCTCATAGATTTGGAGAACTTAATGACGATCAAAATAATTTGGCTGGATTTTATGGTGCAGCAAATATACGTATAGGGTTAACATATGCCATTCACGAAAGATTAACCATAGGGTTCGGTACTACTAAAAATCAAAACTACCAAGATTTCAATTGGAAAGCTTCAATCCTGCAACAAACACGCTCAAATAAAATACCTGTAAGTGTTTCATACTATGGGAATTTCGCAATAAGTGCATTAAGTAAAGACACAAAAGTTGTTTTGAATGATGTCTTGGTAAGTAAGTTTATAAATACAGAAGATAGATACTCATTTTTCAATCAACTGATAATAGCTCGCCGATTTAACCCGAAACTTTCTTTACAAGTAGCACCTAGTGTTTCTCATTATAATTCAGTTGCTACAACAATGAGGAATGACATGGTTGCCATCGCCTTTGGAGGACGTTATAAAATTAGTTCTCAAACCTCTGTAATAGCAGATTATAGTCAACCACTTACTAAAATGAGGCAAGATAATCCTTACCCAGGAATTAGCTTAGGGTTTGAATTTGGCACATCGGCACATACCTTCCAATTATTTGCAACAAACTATTGGGGCATTCTTCCTCAGGACAACTATATGTTTAATAAAAAGGCTACTGGATTAGAGGGTAACTTTGGTTTTGGCAAGCAAAAGAAGAGTGGTCAATACTTAATTGGATTTAATATAACTAGAAACTATAATTTTTAAACATTATGAAAAATAAATCTAGAAAAGGAACAAAAATCTCTCGTCGTGGCATGTTGCCACTTTTAGGAGGTGGTTTACTAATTCCTTTTCTAGGTTTTAGTAACTCAGATATCGATACTAATAGTATTCCTGAAGACGAGGAGTTCACAACACTTTTAAAGGCAGACGGTACTGCTGTAAAAATTAAAACTAGCACCCTAAATAAATCAAAAATTGTAAAGAAAAACATATCAAATAAATCATTTCTAAACTGGCTTGGTAAAAAACTATAATTCCCTTTAACTCAATATAATTATGGAAGATAAGAACAAAAGCTCAAGACGTAAATTTCTTGACAATGGCTTAAAACTGGGAATTGTTAGCGCAATTGGCGGACTTGGCTTGTCTAAAATCACCTCCAAATTAAATGCAGCTAACGATGATAGTTCTGGAGAGAAAATGGAATTAATGACTACAGATGGGACGCTTATTCAAGTAGACACCTCTGAAGTTATAGAAGTAGAACATGCCAAAGAACACGATAAAAAATACAATGTTAGGGAAGGCAACCCAAACAGGAAATTTGTTATGGTGGTTGATCTTGCAAAATGTAAAAATGCCTTAAAATGTCAAAGTGCCTGTAACAAACATCATTATATCACAGGGGAAAATGCTTGGCTTAAAGTATACAAAATGCAGGAAGAGAAAGACACAGCACCCTATTGGATGCCTATGATGTGTATGCATTGTGACCAACCTGCTTGTGTTACTGTTTGTCCTGTAGATGCCACGTTTAAAAGAAAAGATGGACTCGTATTAATTGACAACGAACGTTGTATAGGTTGTAGATTCTGTATGGCTGCTTGCCCTTACTCAACGCGTGTTTTTAATTGGGGGGAACCAGGTCAAGAAGTCACTTTAAATATGGATATGACTCATCATACACCATCTCCAGAACATGCAGGAATTCCAAGTATAAAAGGAACAGTAGACAAATGTGACTTTTGCCCACATGCCATTGATAATGGTGAATTACCACACTGTGTTACTGCTTGTCCAAATGGCGTCTTCTATTTTGGGGATAAATACGAAGACACCGTTACCAATGGTGAAGAAACAGTTAGACTAAGCCAATTGCTTGAAGATAAATCAGGATACCGTTTGATGGAAGGATTAGGAACTTCTCCTAGTGTTTATTATTTACCTCCTGTAGATAGATTGGTCGATTTTGAAGATGGTCTGGAAGATTTCAAAGAATTTGAATCTGTTGAACCAGTTTCACCTGTTGAAAAACCAGAACAGTTATGAAAACTCATAAAACTATACTGCGAGATTTAAAGCCAAAAAAATTTGGTAAACGAGATTCTATCTGGACTATTTCACTCATTGTAATAATAATCATTGGTTTAATTGCTTATATAGACCAACTCATTAAAGGACAAGAAGTTACCAACATGCGTGATTATGCGCTATGGGGCATTTATATTTCAAACTTTGTATTCTTTGTAGCAACAAGTTTTGTAGGAACGGTAACGGTTGCTATATTACGTTTAACCAAAAACTCGTGGCGAACACCACTAGTTAGAATTGCTGAAATTATTTCTGTTGCAGCTATTATTATGGCGGGCATTACCATCATGATTGATATGGCAAGACCTGATAGATTATTAAATCTATTCATCCATGCAAGACTTCAATCTCCAATTACTTGGGATGTAGTCATTATTCCAACTTACATTGTTATCAGTTTGTTATTATTATACTTCCCCTTGATACCGGATTTTGCGATACTTAAAACTCATTTCAAAAAAAAGAAACCAAAACTTAGTAAGTTTTATGGCAGACTAGCTTTAAACTGGACAGGAAGTAAAGCTCAAAAATCATTACAGGAAAAATCCATCAGAATTATTGCAATCATGATTATTCCTGTTGGTCTTCTACTTCAAACTATTGATGCTTGGTTGTTTTCTACAACCTACAGAATTGGATGGGATAGTACTAATTTTGCACCCTATTTTATTTCTGGAGCTTTTGTTGCTGGTGTTGGCGCACTCGTAACTCTAATTTATATTATTAGAAAAGCGAAAAAGTTAGAAAATTACATTACAGATTATCACTTCGATAAACTTGGTAAATTACTAGCACTAGCTTGCTTAATTTATCTCTATTTTAATATTAACGAATATGTCATCCCTCTATTTACAGCAAAAAAAGGAGAACTTGTTCATTTAGAAACCTTATTCACGGGAAGTTATTCAATATTATTTTGGGCAGTTACTGTAATCGGGTTGATTTTACCAATAATTGTTTTAATGTTTAAAAAAGGAAGAAAACCAAATTCCATGTTTATTATAGGACTGATTGTTGTTATTGGATCTTGGTGGAAACGCTTTGTAATTGTAACACCTACTCTATTGCATCCATTTTTACCAATTCAAGGAGTCCCAGAATCATGGCATCACTATTTCCCTAGCTTACACGAATGGCTCATTACGTTAGCTACATTAGCTATGGCCTTTTTAATTATTACAGTTTGTGTGCGTTACTTACCAGTAATCCCTATTCAAAGAACAATTGACGAAATGGAAGCTTCGGAAGCTAATAATAAAAACACTGAGTCATGAAATATCTAAACCCTAGACATCTTGTACTTTTTATACTTTTAAGTGTGTTTATTAGTCCACTATTAAGCCAAAAACTAGAAGCACAGGATAAGAAAAAGATAAAGCTTAGAATTAAAGCGGATTATACCAAGGTAATAGATCATTCAAGCTTTATTGATTTATCAACCATCGCTAAAATCAACAAAAAAAATGCAGGTATTGCTAATTTAAATTTAACAATTATTAGTAAGACTGATGATGATGAAGTAGAATTAGGACAAGCGACTACAAACCACGATGGAAAAGTTAGATTTCTTATAAATGATCTAAATAAATTACTAAAAGACACGCTCGGGTTTTACAACTTAAGGGTCAAGTTTATGGGCGATGATAGTTTTAAGAAAGCCTCTAAAACATTGTCGTTTAAAGACGCCCATATTGAGACAAAATCATTTACAAAAGACAGTGTTAATTATGTGAGTGCAACCCTTAAAGACGTACATTCAGATAGCGTATTAACTAAAACATCTCTTAAAGTAAATGTGGAACGTTTATTTAAGTCACTACCTATAGGAGAACAATTTAATTATACCGATGAAAATGGCACTATTCTTGTTCCTATAGAAAGAGGGATTCCATGTATAGATGGTAAATTAGTAATTGAAGTGATTTTGAATGACAGTGATGATTATGGAACTGTTAAAGCTCTGGTAAACACTACTTTTGGAAAATCCGCAGTTATTGATAATTCCTTCGAAAACAGAACATTATGGTCACCAAGAAATAAAACCCCTATCTTCATCCTAATATTTGCTAATTTATTAATTTTTACAATATGGGGCATCATTATATATTTAATAACCAATTTATTTAGAATCAATAAATCTTAAAAAATTTGACATTATGAAAACATTTAAAAATCTAATCTTTATAGCAATTTTGTCACTAGCTCTTGTTTCTTTCACCTCAATAATTCAAGATGAATGGGTTGTCCCTGCTGAGTACGAAAACATGAAAAATCCAACCAACCCAAGTGAGGATTTAGCTATAGGAAAATCTCTTTACAGTAAACACTGTAAATCTTGTCATGGCAAGGAAGGCTATGGTGATGGACCAAAAGCTGAGGAACAAGAAGGCGACTTAGGAGATTTCTCAACATCAGAATTTCAAGCACAATCTGATGGAGCCTTATTTTACAAGACTACTTTTGGAAGAGATGATATGCCGGAATACACAAAAAAAATGCCTGATGACGAAGACAGATGGCTTATTGTAAATTATATGAGAACCTTGGAAGAATAACTTAAGGTGTGAAATTACCTTATTAATTAAGCTATTAAAACAACCCTAAAATGAGCCAGTCATTACGTTATATTAGCATTTCACATAAAACAGCGTCTGTTAAACAGAGGGAAGTTTTCCATATCCCTATGGAAAAGAAAAGCGATTATGCTCAATTTATATGTAATGCTTTTCCAGACATTGTTGGCTTATTGCTTTTAACGACTTGTAATAGAACTGAAATATATTTTGAAACAAAAACACATTCTGCAAAAAGTATTCGCGATTTTTTAATAAATCTAAAAGCGCCTAAAAACAGTTCTGTAGATGAAAAATTATTTGAATTTAGCGACACGACTGAAGCCACTGTAAAACACCTTTTGGAAGTGTCATCAGGATTAGAATCTTCTGTACTTGGTGATTCAGAGATTATACATCAAATTAAAAAATCATATCAGTTTTCAATGACCCACAAATTACAAGGGTCTTTATTAGAACGTGCGCTCCAAAGTGTCTTTAAAAGTCATAAGCGAATTAGTAATGAAACCAATTTTAGAGATGGAACAACGTCAGTAGCATATAAATCTTTAAAAGTCATTCAAAATAATTTTAAAAACGCCACATCAACGTCAAAAAAAATGCTCTTTATTGGAGCTGGTGATATTGTAAAACAATTATTTAAATATAATTCGAAATTTAATTACAGTAATATTTACATAAGTAACCGAAGTGAAGAAAAAGCTATTTTTTTGGCGCAAAATAATAAGTGTAAAACATTTCCTTGGAAGAACGTACTGGCCAATAGTTTTGATGATTTTGAAGTTATCATTAGCGCCGTTAGCAATTGCTCAAATCTAATACATAATTTACCTGTTTCAAACCTTAAAGTATTACTTCTTGATTTAGCTGTACCTTGTAATATCAACAAAAGCCTGACGCGCCAAAATAACGTAATTTTTCATGATTTAGATTCTATTTCTAAAGAACTCGAAGAAAATAAAGAGATGCGTATAGCTTCCAAAAGTGACGTAATTAACATTATTCTAGAAGAACTTGCATCGTATAACGAGTGGCTTAAAGAAGCGCCATTAAGAGCTTTATTAGCAAAGTTAAAAATCTCAATAAAAAATGTTGTCACGAATCATTATCAATCTAAAACTGAAGACCCTCAAATCAAATTGGTTACTAATCAGGTCATGAAAAAACTAATCTATCAAACAAAAACATTAGCATTAATACCTGAAAATGAATTAAATAAAATAATATCTAAAGAAGCTTCATTTTTTTATTAACGAACTGGTTTAAACTTTTTTGATTGAAGCAAAAAACAGTTTTTTTTGCTCAATACAAGACTTTTTTAAACTGCACAGTTCCGATAGCTATCGGAATTACGGAGTTATAAAAAGACAAAAAGTGAGTGAAAAACATCATTTTACAGCCCTTTAAAAAAATTAAATGAGCTGAACAACTTATAATAAACAAAACAGCAAAAAGTGTTCTGTTTTTTTTGCCCTAAAGAACAATTCTCTTAATAATTCCTATAAATTAAACTACTTTAGAGCAAACTAAAAATGTTTAATATGAAATTTAAATTACTGTATTTAGGAATTCTTGTTAGTCTTTTCAATTATAGCTGTATAGCTCAAAACATCCCAATGTATGTTGGCACATACACCAATGGAGTCAGTAAAGGTCTATACCAACTTCAATTCAATACGGAAACCGGGGAATTAAACACCCAGAAGCTCGCGATAAACATAGACAACCCCTCATTTTTAACATATTCTCCTAACAGAAAATATTTATACTCAACGAACGGAACAGATAGTGGTTTTTTATCTTCATATAAAATAAATAACGATGGCAGTTTAACACTTTTAACGCGTGTTAGCAGTCAGGGAAAAGGGCCATGCCATATATCTATTAATGAAGAAGGTACCAAAGTTGCTATTTCAAATTATGGTGGCGGCACTGTTTCTATATATCCAGTTAATACTAACGGTAGCCTAAGTGAGGCTTCACAAGTTTTTAATCATAATGCTGAAGACAAAAAATCGCATGCCCATTCTGCTCAATTTTTTAAGGATGATTTGTTTGTAGCCGATTTGGGGCGAAATGCAATTTATCAATACAAATTAAAAAACAATAATTACATACTTAAATCTTCGGCAATAGTTACAATGCAAGGCAATCCGGGACCAAGACATTTTTCAATAAGCAATAACGGTGAGTTTATTTATATCATCAATGAATATGGAAGTTCAATAACTTCAGTTAAAAGAACATCCGATAGCTTTGAGCTAATAGACCATGATTCTACTTTAAGTGAAAGCTACAAAGGAAACAATTCGTGCGCCGATATTCATTTATCAAAAGATGAGCGCTTTTTATACGGCTCAAATCGCGGCGAGAATTCTATTGCTGTTTTTAAAAGAAACCTAAAAACGGGAATGCTTGATAAAATTCAAAACATAAGCGTACATGGGGATTGGCCACGAAACTTTACACTAGACCCTACTGGTAAATTCTTATTGGTCGCCAATAAAAAGAGTCATAATATTTCCGTTTTCAGTATCGATACTTCTTCTGGAAAACTCACCTTTTTACACGACATTAAAGTACCGACCCCTGTCTGTCTACTGTTCTAAAAAATACACTAATTTTTAAAAAATCTATAGATTTTTGTTCGTGATAATTATTTTTGTCCCAATTTCTAGTTTAATTAGTGTATTCATGGCAAATACAACTCTCAAATACCTGTATGCGTTTGCCCTTATTTCAACATAAATAAAACGCTGATAATTAAAAATAATAAAGTATCTTTGCGCCCTCATTAATAACAGAGGTCGAGAACCTCAAATAATTAATTATTATGCCAGTAAAAATTAGATTACAAAGACACGGTAAAAAAGGAAAACCTTACTACTGGATCGTAGCAGCTGATGCGCGTTCAAAAAGAGATGGTAAATACCTAGAAAAATTAGGTGCTTATAATCCAAACACAAACCCAGCAACTGTTGAATTAAACGTTGATAGTGCTGTACAATGGTTACAGAATGGTGCACAACCAACTGATACCGCTAAGACATTATTGTCTTATAAAGGTGCTTTATTAAAAAATCATCTTGCAGGTGGTGTTAGAAAAGGCGCTTTAACTGAAGAGCAAGCAGAAGCTAAATTTACTGCTTGGTTAGAAGAAAAAGAAGGTAAAGTTCAAGCTAAAGCTGATGGTTTATCTGATGCTGAAGCAAAAGCAAAAGCTGATGCTCTAGCTGCTGAAAAAGCTGTTAACGAAGCAAGAATTGCTGCTGCAGCTCCTGCTCCTGTTGAAGAAGAAGTAGCTGAAGAGGCTCCTGAAGCTGAAGCAAAAGCTTCAAACGAAGAAGAATAAAAAATATTTTTTTATACTTTTAAACTCCGATAGAAATATCGGAGTTTTTTTGTGAAATAGTATTTTGGTTTACAAAATACGTCATTGAACAAATTCCGATGAAAATCGGAATCTCATAATTATTATTACTTTTAAAAATCCTGAAACAAGTTCAGGATGACAAAAAATACCTTTTTCGATGAAAAAAGAAGATTGTTTTTACTTAGGTAAGATTGTAAAAAAGTACAGCTTTAAAGGTGAAATTTTAGCTAAATTAGACACCGATCAACCTGAACTTTACGAGAATTTAGATGCTATATTTTTAGAATTAAGAAATAACCTTGTACCCTTTTTTGTTGAAAGCTCGCAATTACATAAGTCTGAATTGCTTCGAATAAAATTTGAAGATGTAGATACCGAAGCTGATGCCGATGCCATCATGAAAAGCGGATTATACTTACCTCTTGATTTATTACCAAAATTAGAAGGCAATAAATTTTACTTTCACGAAGTTATTGGCTTCACTATTGAAGATGTAAACTTCGGAAAAGTAGGTATACTAAAATCTATAAACGATTCAACGGCACAATCGCTTTTTGAAATTGATAGAGATGGCATTGAAATTCTAATTCCAATGAATGATGAATTTACAGTTAAGGTTGACAGAGCTAATAAAACCATTCTTGTTAAAACCCCTGAAGGCTTAATTGATTTATACTTAGAAGAATAGTAATGTCTGTAAAAGCCTTTAGGTTTAAAAAATTTATAATTAATCAAGACCAATGTGCTATGAAAATTGGTACTGATAGTGTTTTACTAGGCGCTTGGGTGTCATTAAAAAATAATCCGTTTTCAATTTTAGATATTGGTGCCGGAACGGGGGTTTTATCTCTTATGCTTGCTCAACGAAGCAGTGCAGAATTGATTGATGCCATTGAGATTGACGATGCAGCTTACGAACAATGTGTTGATAATTTTGAACAATCACCTTGGAGCGACCGGTTATTTTGTTACCATGCATCATTAGAAGAATTTGTTGATGACATTGAAGACAACTATGATTTAATTATTTGTAACCCTCCTTTTTATAATGAAGATTACAAAACTAAAAACGAACAACGAGATTTAGCTCGTTTTCAAGATGCCATGCCCTTTGAGCATTTACTTAAAAGTGTTTCCATACTACTTTCAGAACATGGCACTTTTTCAGTTGTTATTCCGTTTAGTGAAGAAATCAATTTTATTGAATTGGCTTCAAAAGTCAAACTCTATCCTAATAACATTTTACATATAAAAGGCAATCCAACATCAGAAACAAAAAGAAGTTTAATTGAATTTTCTTTCCAGGCCGTGCCTGCCGGCAGACAGGAAAGCCCTATAAAAACCGACAACTTGATTATTGAGATTGGAAGACATCAATACACTGAAGATTACATAAATTTAACCAAAGATTTCTATTTAAAAATGTAGTTATACTATTTTAAGGTCAAAATATAATTGGTATTATTTTCTTTTATTCCATTGCATTAAAATATAGAATGGAATCCCAGACATTAATAATAAAAACCCATAAAACACAGTTTCCGAACCAGTACCATAAATGGCCCAAACAGAAAACGCCATGCCTAAACTTCCTAAAACCAGTGTTTTTACCCAGCTATCGGCATGAAGCTTTTTCTCAATAATTACCAAAATATAAGCTGCAGCAGTAAAGAAATAAGGCATTAAAGCCACAAATACAACAATCTCTACAATAATTTGAAACTGATTCACCAACCCTTCAGTAAAATTCATAAGCATTACTAGAGAAGACAATAAACTCCCAACAACCAAACCTATTGCTGGTGCGCCATTTTTATTTTCCATTTTAAAAAACTTTGGAAATAAATTATCCTTAGCTGTAGCCATAGGCAATTGCCCAGTTACTAATACCCAACCGTTTAATACTCCTAAGCCAGATATTATAACACCAATAGCCACAAAATACCCTCCAAAATCCCCAGCAATTAGCTGAGCAGCTTCAGCAAATGGAGCTGCGGAATTTTGTAACACCTCCATTGGCAATATTCCAAACAAAATAATGGTACTTAATATATAAACTGTGGCTGTTAAAATTGTCCCAATCATTGTCGCTTTAGGAACTGTTACCTCTGGGTTTTCAACATTAGCAGCTGGAATAGTAGCGCATTCAATACCTAAAAAGGCATATAAAGTTAAAGCTGCAACCACAGGTATTGTAGCAAAATCACTTTCATTGGTTAAGTTGAAAGCTGGAAAATTTTCAAATTTAAAAAAGTACAAACCTACTATAATTACAAATGCTAAAGGCAATAGTTTTAATACTGTTGTTACAACTTGCACCCTACCAGACTCTTTTATCCCTCTTGAATTTACCCAGGTGAAAAGCCATATTAATGCTAAACCAATACTTACTTGGTACAGAGAATGTGTTTCTAAAATCGGGAAAAAGAAACTTAAGGCACCCACAATTGCAATTGCAATTCCTCCATTGCCAACCCAACATGAAACCCAATACCCCCAAGCCATTAAAAACCCAATAAAATCGCCAAATCCTGCTCTAGAATAGGCATATGGGCCGCCACTTTTACTTACTATTATTTTACTAAAATTACTAAATATTTTAGCAAGTATTATGGCTCCAATTGCAGTAAAAATCCATCCTAAAAGACTAATACTTCCGTATTTTGCTAAAGCAGCTGGGAGCACAAAAATGCCTACACCTATCATATTTCCAACAACTAATGACGTTGTTGTTATCAATCCAATTTTTTCTGACTTCTGATTCATTTGGCTAATTTAAAAGCAGCAAATTTTAATTGAGTAAATTAGGGACGAAAAGCCAATTTACAATTTTATTAGTTATGCCAAAGAAATACAATATTGATTCGGACATTAAAAAAGCAGAAACACTTCCAGCTACCTTTTATAGAGACGAAAGTACTTTTGAAGCTTTAAAAGAACATGTATTTTTAAAATCATGGCAATTTATTGGAGATGAAAGCTTATTAAATGAAAATCAATCTGTTCATCCTTTTACATTATTGGAAAACTATCTTTCTGAACCATTATTACTTACCAAGGATAAAAATCAAGACATAAACTGTTTATCCAATGTTTGCACACACCGTGGCAACTTAGTAGTCTTAAAATCTGGAAAGCAAAAAAAACTCACTTGTGGTTATCATGGCAGAAGGTTTAACCTTAAAGGTGAATTTGAATTTATGCCGGAGTTTAAAGAGGCCCTTAATTTTCCAAAACCATGTGATAATTTATTTGAATTTCCTTTAATAAAATGGGGGTGTTTATTATTTGTTGGTTTAAATCCAGTGTTCAATTTTCAACAAGTCATTGATAAAATGAATGAACGCATCGGGTTTCTTCCATTTGATAAATTTGAAATATCAAAAACTTTAAAAAAAGACTTTATTGTGAACGCGCATTGGGCCTTATATTGTGATAATTACTTAGAAGGATTTCATGTGCCATTTGTGCACAACGATTTGGATGCTGTATTAGACTATAGTAGTTACAAAACAGAAATTTACCAATATTGCAACCTCCAAATTGGATACTCAGACGAATCAACCCATACTTTTAATTTACCAAAAAACCATATAGATTACGGCAAAAATGTTGCAGCTTATTATTATTGGGTATTCCCAAATATAATGTTTAATTTTTATCCTTGGGGTTTATCACTAAATATTGTTCAACCACTAGCACTCAATAAAACTAAAGTCTCATTTATATCCTATGTGCTTGATGCCACTAAATTAGAACAAGGCGCAGGTAGTGGTTTGGACAAGGTAGAAAAAGAAGACGAAGCCATTGTGGAAAATGTTCAAAAAGGCGTTAATTCGTCATTCTATAAATCTGGTCGATATTCTCCAACCCGAGAACAAGGCGTTCATCATTTTCATAGCCTGCTTGCACGATTTCTAAATCGATAAATTTATCCTACAAAATACTGAATGATTCAGTTGGTTTAATTAAATTTGAACAATTAAAATGTTGAATTATTAAAAAAACAATGTTTTTATTACTAATTTTACTGTAAAACATATCAAAATCTAATCTATATGAAACCTGACTTATTCGAAGCTCCAGATTATTATAACTTAGATGAGCTACTTACCGATGAACATAAATTAGTACGAGATGCAGCACGCGAATGGGTAAAACGAGAAGTTTCTCCTATTATAGAAGAATATGCCCAAAAAGCAGAATTCCCAACTCAAATTATTAATGGATTGGCAGAAATTGGGGCTTTTGGCCCTTATATCCCTATGGAATATGGTGGTGCAGGCTTAGATCAAATTTCTTATGGTTTAATCATGCAAGAAATTGAACGTGGTGATTCAGGTATACGCTCTACTGCTTCAGTACAATCATCATTAGTTATGTATCCCATTTGGAAATATGGAAACGAAGCACAACGTCAAAAATATTTGCCAAAATTAGCAAGCGGTGAATGGATTGGTTGTTTTGGTTTAACCGAACCAGACCACGGTAGCAACCCAAGTGGCATGGTTACTAATTTTAAGGATAAAGGTGACCACTATTTGCTAAACGGTGCTAAAATGTGGATAAGCAATGCGCCATTTGCACAGGTGGCGATAGTTTGGGCTAAAGATGAAAGGGGACGTATCCATGGATTGATTGTAGAGCGTGGCATGGAAGGCTTTACAACACCTGAAACACATAACAAATGGTCGCTTCGTGCTTCGGCTACTGGCGAACTTATTTTTGATAATGTTAAAGTGCCAAAAGAAAACCTACTACCTAACAAATCTGGTTTAGGCGCACCCCTTGGATGCTTAGACTCTGCTCGCTATGGAATTGCTTGGGGCGCTATAGGTGCCGCTATGGATTGTTACGATACGGCTTTACGCTATAGCAAAGAACGGATACAGTTTGGAAAACCTATTGGTCAATTTCAGTTACAACAAAAGAAACTAGCGGAAATGATTACTGAAATTACCAAGGCACAATTGCTAACATGGCGCTTGGGTGTTTTACGAAATGATGGTAAAGCATCATCCGCACAAATATCTATGGCAAAACGCAATAATGTGGATATGGCTATTAATATAGCTCGAGAAGCCAGGCAAATGCTTGGTGGCATGGGCATTACTGGCGAATACTCTATTATGCGCCATTCAATGAATTTGGAAAGCGTCATTACCTATGAAGGCACTCATGATATCCATTTACTGATAACTGGTTTGGATATTACAGGATTGAATGCTTTTAAATAAAACCGTTAGCGTCTTATGTTAAAATCATCTTTTTTAACTATATCGTTATAGCAGAAATATACAGATAACATGACTTTTGACATGTTTTTTATGAAGTTCAAGCTATAGTTTTGCTTCAGAAATTATTATATAATATCAGTGAACATTATGAAAGAATCAAGAAAAGACATAGTTCAATTTATTAATTTACGCTTAGCAGCAATAGGACAACCTGTTTTTAAAGACAAAGAGGATAGCAAAGAAAAATTTTGCGACCCTGAGTTTGAAAAAACAACGAGACCATTAATAATGAGTCTTAGAGAAAAATCAAGGCTTTTAGCAAATCACCTAGCTCCAGCAGACTCAAGAATCCAAAATTTTATAGACGATTATTTAAAAGATGTAAGTATCGATAAATCGTATAATATTCAAAATAACACATTAATTCTTTCAAAAAAAGGACAAGCGAGAGAAGCGAGTTTACCACCAGATGGCACGTCCTTTAAAAGTGATTTAGTAACATCTAACCGTCTTAAACAAGGTGTTTTAAACAACCCTTTACACGACAAAAGAACAACCAAAGGCACCTTTCATATTGTTGAAGGGCCATTACCCGTTCCTTTAGATAAAAAAGAAGTTCCTAGAGTCGTATTAGCTCACTTTTTACATGCAGCTTTCAACCCTTCTGATGAATTAAAAACGCTTCCGTTTACATCAAATCAAGAAGAGCAGGCTAAAACCATGGTTTCAATGCTTTTAAGACCTACTGTATGCCCAGAAGTGAAAGGTGTTATTTCAAAAAAATCATTGGAAGTTCGCTTTTTTGCCCCTGGCTCTTTAGTAAGTAATTTAGATTTTGTTGAATCTATTTTTGGAAATGCAGGTGACCCTAATTTAGCTCATAATGATGCTGCATTAGACCCAGTACATTGGACAGGCCATACAGGATGTATTATTCTTGCGCCACAGTTATTAACGCTTAAAAAGAAAGACGTGGGTCTTCCTCATTATAAGGACGCTACAGACCGTCAGAAAAAAGATGGTATGTGCTGGAAAGATGAAAATGAACTTTATAATGAAGGCGGTGCATTTAAAATTACTTGTAGAGATGAAAGAGGTGTTGTAATCACACTAATTGCTGACAACTATTATGGGTATTCGAAAAAAGAAATAAAAACTCAAATAAGTTATTCAGCAAATCTTTTTGGCCTAGCAGAAGAAGAACATGCGGGTGGTGCTATTGCCTATGCTAGACGTGTTATGGGGAATACCGTAAATTGCGATGATTATTCTATATATTATGGATTAAATCATACTTTTGAAGACGTTAAAACCTTAATAGCAGACAGAATTGAGGTTAAACCCGAAAATTATGCGATTGACAAAAATTATCCTAATTTAGTTTATATACCAGAATCGTCTTATTTTAATACCGCTACTAATAGTATAACTTGGAATTACAAAGGCAAAGAACAAAAACTAACTCTATCACCTTTTAAAACCTATATACATCCTTCTGGAAATAAATTAAGGTTAGAAAAACACAAGTCTGTCAATTTATGGCGTATTGTAGAAACTTATCCTGAAGGTGTTTTTTGCCATAAGCCTTGTACGGTTTCTGGTGGAGGTAAATCAGAGATTTCTAAATCTATGCAAAATGCTATTACATATAGCCCATTTAACATTCATAACATTGACGAAGATTTTAAGAAAGCTGATGAAATAATTGAGTTTAATTACTCAACCAGATGGAAAACGAAAGATCCTAATAGACCCATATCAAGATCGTTCTTAAGTGAAAAAAGGACCTTAGGATCTGTTGTGAAATTGCTAACGCCTAATGACGAAAACTCAGATGAATTCAATGAGTTTTTAAACAATATTCCTGTTCATATTCGTTCTTTAGTATTATTTGTAAAGCGTTTATTCAGACAAGCACATGGAGCCAACCTTAACTGGAAAGACATGATGTCTGTAGAATTTATCAATGGCGCTAAAGGTACTTCTTTGAGATATGACCATACACCTGTAGTAGGTAGTTATGTTCGTATCGGATTTAATGAAGAAGGCTACTGGATGCTTAATAAATTGCGTTCTGACTTTTCAGCATGTGAAAAGATTCAAACGGAAGATGATATTACAGCATCGATTACACTTCCGAAAGAACGTTTTAAAAATTTAAACCCAGAATATACTAACCAAAGTGTAAAAGTTTTAACAAACTGTGAAGCTCATTTATTCCAAAGACCAGATGAAGCTATTGTTAGAGGTTATGATAAGCTTGCAGAATTGGACATAATCTCAGATGGCAGATTCTTAACAAATTACGAAATGTTAACTAAAAAGGATGCTATTGCCATATATGAAGACACTATAAGTTATGACAAGTACACCCAACCCGTTAAAGATTTTATAAAGGAAATTATTGATTCTGATGATGAAGATGTACAGTTTGTTTTACCTTCTCACCCTAGAATTGTAGATGGTGAGCCAACTAAAAACCCTCGTTATTTAGAACCAAATAAATTTTACAACGAAACTGAAGCTACTTATATCTCGGATATAGGTGTGCGTTTATGCCGAAGAATTAAGCCTGAAGACCCTGTAATTCATGTTGTAAATGCTGTTTTACCTGGTAGAAGAAATAACCCAGCAGACAGAAAAGCTGGTATTAGACCATTAGCAGTATACAGTCCAATCCATTATCAGGAAACTCCAGAATTATTTATGGACTTTATTTGTAGTTTAACGGGTAAATCGCCATCAACTACAGGAGCAGGATCTGAAGGAGCACTAACTAAAGCCCCGTTTAATATGTTGACACCAACAACAGATTTAAATAATGCTTTATTGTCTCATATCTTAACAGAATCTAACGGATTTAGTACCGCAGCAGGCTATGTTGGTGCTGAAAACAAAATAGACCATGATGTTAGTTTATTAATCCCAGAGATTTGGGCAAGAATGGCACCTGAAGATAGAGATCCTAATAATTTGATTACAAATGGATCTTTAGAAAAGCTTGAAGATTTCGAACATAACGGTGAAAAAATATTCGCTAGCCGTTTAGGATATAGAATTACCAAAAAATTCTCTTTATTATGCTTAAACAGATTGTTTGATGAACCTACCGCTGTCTTTAGTGAGCGTATGCTAAAACCAGAGTTGCAAAATTTAGAAGATTTTGCAGATGGTATTAAAAACATTACTGAAGCACAGCAAAAAGTAGCATTAAACTATTTTGAAGACGGTAGTATTGAAGCCGCTATTCCACCTTTAAAAATTCTATTGAACATTATGGCTTATGGAAATTACGAAGGCAAAAGCATTAGCGATCCGGAATTAAGAAAGTATTTTAACAGAAGCTATGTACTAAGTTCAGATTGGTACAAAAAAAGGTTAGCATTAAAACAAGAAAAGGACATTAAATATTATGGTACTCAAATAGACTATTTAGAATCATTTATTAAAAATCCGCACAATGAAATTTTAGTAGATGATTTGCGAATAAATGAACGTTTAAATGCTACTAAAAAATTATACAATATTGTTAAATCTCCTGATTATTTGAAGCGCTTAGTCGGCACAATTGGCGCAGATTTGTTATACAAAAAACAGGTTACTAATTAGAAACTAAAGAGGCTGTCTGAAAAGGCAGTCTTTTTTTTGCAAATTTTTGAGTTATTGATTAACTTTAAGAATAAGCAGAAAAGTAGTTTTCAAGACCTATGACCAAGATCAGTTAAGTCTTTTACCGGCAAGCTATGATGATCTGGTCCCAGTTAATCATACCGTTCGTATTGTAAACACGATTATAGACCATGTTGATATTAGTGCTTTAGAGCAAAGTCACAAAGGAGGCGGTACATCAAGTTACCATCCGCGCATGTTGCTCAAGGTTATAATATATACCTATTTACGTAAATTATATTCTTCACGAAAAATAGAACAAGCTATACATGAGAACATTCATTTTATGTGGCTCAGTGGACAAAGCAAACCAGACCACAATACTTTAAATGATTTTAGAGGTAAACACCTACAAGGTCATTTAAAGAAAATATATCATCAGGTGATGCTGCTTTTGGTAGAACAAGGTCTTATCAGTTTAAAGGACATTTTTGTAAATGGCACCAAGATAGAAGCCAATGCCAATCGTTATACCTTTGTATGGGGCAAGAGCATAAAGACCAGTAAAGCGCGTATCAAAAAATAGCTAAAAGCACTGTGGTCTTATGTGGAAAAGGTTTATAAAGAAGAACAACACACCCCAAACACACCAAACACACCAGACTTTGAAGCTATTGAAACCGATAAAGTTGAAGCTGACATTGCTCAGATCAATAATGCCTTGAAAGGTAAGGATATTGATAATAAAATTAAGCAAAAACTGAATTACGCCAAGAAAAACTGGTCTGTCAATATGGCCAAGTATGAAAAACAAGATGCCATTTTAAAAGAAAGGAACAGTTATAGCAAGACCGACAAAGACGCCACCTTTATGCGTATGAAGGACAACCACATGCAAAACGGGCAACTCTAAGCTACCTATAATGTTCAAGCTTCTACCAACAATCAATATCTTACCAATTACACAACAGGGCAAACCAGCGCAGACACCACCATTATTAATAGACCATGTAGAAGATCATATAGAAAACTACGATGAAAAACCAGAAACACTCACAGCAGATGCAGGTTATGGAAGCGAAGAAAACCAAAAATGGTTTTGAGCAAGAACTCCACAGATAACAAGCATAAAACTGTAAGGGTTATCCCCTTAGAAGTCTCTGTCACAAATATAAAGGCAACCGTATAATAGAACACAATTACAACCTGACACGATTAAAGTCTAAAGCCAGAACACTGCTGACCAGCGAACAAGGCATCGCTAAAAGAAAACAACGCTGTTGGGACATAGAAGCTGTTTTTGGAAATATAAAGCAAAACATGAACTTTAAACGCTTCATGCTAAGAGGAATCGAAAAGGTAAATATTGAAATAGGACTTATTGCAATGGCTCACAACCTTAAAAGGTATAGTTTAGGTATCTAAGCCACTTTAGTTATTTTAAAATTGCTTTTTTAAAGAAAATCCTTGTAATCAAAACTAAACTTGAAAATAATCAAAAAAAATCGTCTAAAAAGTAATTTTTAGACGACCTCTTAAACTTTTAGAGCTACAGTAATTATAGGTTTATAATACCGTTTTCCGCACCTGCAAAATCATTCCATGCGTACGCATCAGCAGCATCGTCATTAACATAAACACCGTCAACAACATATTTAAACTCATAAGAGCTCCCTGATTCTAAATCAAGAGTCCCTTTAAATGTTCCGTTCTTTAATTTTTTAAGCGGTGCTTTTTTAGCATTCCAATCGTTGAAAGACCCAACAACAGAAACTTTTTTTGCGTCTTCAGCAGGTAAAGAAAAAGTTACTTTACAAACTGGTTTACTTTTTAAAAATTGCTTTTTAATTGCCATAATTTTATTATTTAAATCTGTTTTATTTTAAAATTCTATTTTATAGTACAAATTTAAAAACAATTTATAACCCGTAACTATTTAACACTCTTAACTTTTAAAAATTATCGATTTGACAATTTGCATTCAACTAAGAATTAAAGTAAGCAAAAAATTAGCTAAATATTTATATTATTATCAACCTAAAATTTACGTTTCTGTCTGATTATCAACATTTTTTGAACGAAAACGTTTTCGCAAGTATCTTATTTTTAAGTACTTTATTATTTCGTGGAATATCACTAAAAAACTTTAACTTTACAGTCATTATTTCATCAATATGTTCGGAAAAAAGAAACCCATACCACAAATAGATAAAGATCAATTAGAATTGATTGAAAATGCTCAAAGACGCATTAAACAAAAAAAACGTTTATACATTCATTTTGTTATCTTTTTAATAGGTGCAATTTTTTTAATTATAGCAAACACAGTGCTTGGCATTGGTAAAGAATTTACCATATTAGGTAAAGAGTGGTTTTTATTTGCAATATTACTTTGGTTATTCTTTTTTATTTATCACCTCTTTAATGTTTTTGTTACTCAAAAATTCATGGGTAAATCTTGGGAAAAACAACAGTTAGAAAAACTGGTGGCAAAACAGCAGAAACGCATAGACAAACTTAAAGCAGGTTTTATAAAAGAGGAAACCCTAATAGCGCAAAGCGAAATTTATAATGAAACAAATCCAAATCCCGATAGCTATCGGGATCAAAACACAACTCCCAAAAGTTCTAAATCGGAACTTACTATTATTGTCGCTGCCGCGGAAAATGATGCTATTGGATTAGGCAATAAACTGATTTGGCATTTAAGTGACGATTTAAAACGTTTTAAAGCACTTACCAACGGGCATCATATTATTATGGGGCGCAAAACCTTTGAAAGTTTCCCAAAACCGTTACCAAATAGAACTCATGTTGTTATTACAAGACAAAGCGACTATAAAGTGCCTAAAGGTGTTATTGTGGTTCATAATTTAGAAGATGCCATTGATGCAGCAAAAAACGACTCAAAACCCTTCATTATAGGTGGTGGACAAATTTATAAGCAAGCTATGGCTTTAGCAGATAAAATAGAGCTGACTCGCGTACACCATGATTTTGAAGCTGACACTTATTTTCCAAAAATAGATACTTCCATTTGGAAAGAAACGGCAAATATATTTCATGAAAAAGATGCAGAACACGATTATGAGTTCTCGTTTTTGACCTATGAGAAGAAGTAATTTGATTTGGTTTTTATCAGAAAAAAAACGAACTTAAAATTCTTTTTTTAACTTCTCTACCAAATTTCAGTAATTTTGCTTCATGGTAAAAGAAATACAACTTCGTATTACATTAAAAGAGGAAGAACAACCTGAAATTTTGGTTATAAAATCTGCGATTAAGCTAGATTTTGACAGAAAAGATATCACGGGAGTTAAAGTACTTCGAAAGTCTATTGATGCCAGAAAACCTAAAATCATACTTAATTATAAAGTAGCCGTTTATATTAAAGAACCGCTTCCTGAAACTTCAGCATATCAATTTGATTATAAAGATGTTTCAAAAGCAAAACCTATACATATTATAGGTTTTGGCCCTGCGGGTATGTATGCGGCATTACGCTGTATCGAGTTAGGCTTTAAACCTATTGTTTTGGAGCGTGGTAAAAATGTAAAAGACCGCAGACGCGATTTAAAAGCCATAAATCAAGACCATTTTGTAAACGAAGATTCTAATTATTGTTTTGGTGAAGGCGGAGCAGGAACGTATAGTGATGGCAAATTATACACCCGAAGCTTAAAACGTGGCGATGTTCGTCGTATTTTTGAAAACTTAGTGTTTCATGGAGCTACCGACCAAATTTTGGTTGATGCACACCCACATATCGGGACAAACAAACTCCCAAAAGTAGTCCAAAACATTCGAGAAACCATTCTTAAATACGGTGGCGAAATTCATTTTGAAACTCGTGTTACCGATTTTATTTTAAAAGACAATAAAATTAAAGCCATTCAACTTAAAAATGGTGAAGACCTACCTGTAGACAAAGTCATTCTAGCAACTGGACATTCTGCTCGCGATATTTTTTATTTGCTCCATAAAAAGCAAATTGCTCTAGAAGCCAAATCTTTTGCTATGGGCGTTCGAGTAGAACATCCACAACATATAATAGATACTATCCAATATCACTGTTCTGGTAAACGTCATGAGTTACTTCCAGCCGCATCTTATAATTTGGTACAGCAAGTAAATGAGCGTGGTGTTTATTCATTTTGTATGTGTCCAGGAGGTTTTATTGTGCCAGCAGCTACGGCCAATGGTGAGGTGGTTGTAAATGGTATGTCGCCTTCAAAACGAAATAATTTATTTGCCAATTCAGGTATAGTGGTAGAAATTGATGTTAATAAAGATTTACCGAAATACGAACAGTTTGGCGCATTAAAAGGTTTAGAATATCAGAAAAACTTAGAACGTCTAGCGTTCACAGCTGGCGGCAGAAGTCAGGTAGCTCCAGCACAGCGATTAACCGATTTTGTTGAAGGTAGATTGTCAACTGATTTAAATGACTGCTCCTATCAACCTGGATTAAAATCAGCGCCTTTACATTCTTTATTACCAAAATTTATTGGGGGAAGGCTAAGAAAAGGGTTTGAAGCTTTTGGCAGAAAAATGAAAGGCTATTATACCGAAGAAGCTAATATTGTGGGTGTGGAATCCAGAACCTCATCGCCTGTTTCTATTCCAAGAAACGAACAATTGCAACATACTCAAATTTCAAATTTATATCCTTGCGGAGAAGGCGGTGGTTATGCAGGTGGTATAATTTCAGCAGCTATGGATGGTGAGCGTTGTGCCGAGGCTGCAAGTGCTGGACTGTAATTTATTGCAAAGAGAAACGCAAAGTTTTCACAGATGATTCATATTAGCTCACGGAGAAAAAATAAAAATATTGTCGTGCAAAGACACAAAGGATTGAGAATAAAAAGAATATTTCACTGAGAATTTTACTGGAAAATCTGTAATAAATCATTTTCCTATTTCTATAATAAAAATTCTCGATTCAGTTTTAGCAGATAACACTCTGAAGAAACTCTGCGGTTCTGTGCCCTGTTGTATAACAATTAATTCTTCTAATGATTAAAGTCTTATAAAATTCCTATTTTTGCGACATCAAAAAAACTAACTAACATGAAAGCATACATATTTCCAGGACAAGGCGCACAATTCTCAGGAATGGGTTTAGACCTTTACGAAAACTCACCTTTGGCTCAAGAATTATTTGAACAAGCCAATGATATTTTAGGTTTCAATATTACTGATACCATGTTTAAAGGTACCGCTGAAGACCTAAAAGAAACTAAAGTTACACAACCCGCAATATTTTTACACTCCGTTATTTTAGCCAAAACATTAGGCAGCAGTTTTAAACCAGATATGGTTGCCGGACACTCTCTTGGAGAGTTTTCTGCTTTAGTTGCCAATGGTGCTTTGACTTTTGAAGATGGGCTAAAGTTAGTTTCCCAGCGTGCCATCGCTATGCAAAAAGCTTGCGAATTACAACCAAGTACTATGGCTGCTGTTTTAGGCCTAGATGATGATATTGTAGAAAAAATATGTGCTACGACTGATGGCATTGTAGTAGCAGCAAACTATAACTGCCCAGGGCAATTAGTAATTTCGGGCGAAATTGAAGCCATTAATAAAGCTTGTGAAGCATTAAAAGAAGAAGGCGCTCGTCGCGCATTAGTTTTACCCGTTGGCGGTGCATTTCATTCGCCTTTAATGGAACCAGCACGCGAAGAATTAGCTGCAGCTATTGAAAACACAACATTTAGTAAACCCAACTGCCCCATTTACCAAAATGTAACGGCTAACGCTGTTATTAATGAATCTGAAATAAAAGCAAATTTAATCTCGCAACTTACTGCTCCTGTTCGTTGGACGCAGTCTGTACAACAAATGATTGCTGATGGTGCTACCTTATTTACAGAAGTTGGTCCTGGGAAAGTTTTACAAGGCTTAGTAAAAAAGATTAATAGAGACGCTGAAACTGTTTCTGCAACTTTAGACACCAACACTAAATGAAGTTATCAAAACGCTCCGTCTACATCTTTTTAGTTATTATTTCAACTATTGCAGCCGATCAGATTTCAAAAATACTAGTTAGAGCAAACATAGTTGGTAGAACGGACATGACCCCTAGTGAACGTATTCCTTTAATTGGCGATGCTTTCGTTATGATGAATATTGAAAACACTGGAGCTTTTCTTGGTATGGGCAGCGATTTAAACCCTACGCTAAGAATCATTTTATTACTTATTTTACCTATTCTTGTTTTAGGATTTGTGCTTCGTCATATTTTAAAAGACAAAACCATAGATAATTGGTCACTTTTTGCTTTCGCCAGTGTTATTGGCGGTGGTATTGCTAATGTTTATGATAGAATTGTTTATGGCTCTGTTACCGATTTCTTATTTATAGATTTAGGAGGTGTTTTCAAGACTGGCATTTTTAATCTGGCGGATATGTCTGTAACTACTGGGATGATCATTTTGGTTATTGCTAGTTTTAGCAAGAAAAAGGAAACTACTAGTACTAATTAAACTTCAAAATTATGAAGATAAATCCGTTTGGTATAAATAAAAAAAAAGGTTGCTAAAATATAGCAACCTTTCCAATAAATCATCAAAGTAAAACTACTTAGTTGCTCTTACTTTCTGCTCCCATTTCCAAGCAGAACGCATAGCGTCATCAAGCGACAACTTTGTTTTCCAACCTAGTTCATCATTGGCTTTATTCGTGTCAGCATACGCCGAAATAATATCTCCCTCTCTTCTGCCTACAATTTTATAATTCAATGTCTTCCCTGAAACTTTTTCGAAAGATTTAATAACTTCTAAAACGGAACTTCCTTTTCCTGTACCTAAATTAAAAGTTTCGTAATTGTCTTTGTTTTTATTTTTAAGTAATCGTCCTAAAGCAATAACATGTGCTTTTGCTAAATCTACCACATGAATATAATCACGAATACAAGTGCCATCCGGTGTTGGATAATCATCTCCAAATACAGATAATTCTTGACGAAGTCCAATGGCTGTTTGCGTAATAAAAGGCACTAAATTTTGTGGTACTCCTATTGGCAATTCACCTATTTCAACAGACTCATGAGCTCCAATAGGGTTGAAATAACGCAAAGCAATAGCTTTTAAATTAGGAGACACTTTACAGGTATCTTTAATAATCTCCTCACCTATTTGTTTGGTGTTTCCATAAGGGGACTCTGCTTCTTTTACAGGTGCATTTTCGGTAATTGGCAATTCGTCGGCTTGACCGTAAACCGTACAAGATGAACTAAAAATAAATCCTGCCGATGGCAATTTTCTAAGTTCTTTAAGGATATAAACTAATGTACTAATATTGTTTTCGTAATATAATAAAGGTTCTTTAACACTTTCCCCAACGGCTTTACTTGCAGCAAAGTGAATCACACCTTTTACATCATTATGTTTTGCAAAAAAGGACTCAACCTTATCTTTTTCTTTAAGATCTAACCGTTCAAAAATTGGAGTCTTTCCTGTTATAGCTGTAATACCATCTAAGACCTTTTCTGAAGAGTTTGATAAATCATCAATAATAACGACCTCATAACCTTCATTTTGCAATTCTACAACCGTGTGCGATCCAATAAATCCTAATCCGCCAGTAACTAATATTTTATCCATTTATAAATTTTATAATTGTTGATGTAATATATTCTATTTGTTCGTCATCTAATTCTGTGTGCATCGGTAATGAAATAACATCTTTTACCAATTGATTGGTTACTTCAAAATCAGCCTCATTATACCTAGCATCTACATATGCTTTTTGTCTGTGAAGCGGAATTGGATAATACACTCCACAAGGAATATTTTTTTCACTTAAATGTTTCGCCAAAGCATCTCTATCAATACCCTTTACCCTTAATGTATATTGGTGGAATACATGACAATCGCAAGTGTCACAAATTTCTAAACATCCATTTGATAGTTTAGGTATAATAATATTATTGTTGTTCTTAAAGGCTTCATTATATTTTTTTGCAGCAGTTTGCCTTGCTTTGTTGTAACTATTCAACTTTGGTAATTTAGCATCTAACACCGCAGCTTGAATACTATCTAAACGTGAATTCACACCAACCACATCATGATGATAACGCTCATACATGCCATGGTTTACAATACCTCTAATAGTATGGGCTAAATCATCATCATTTGTAAAAATAGCGCCGCCATCGCCATAACATCCTAAATTTTTAGAAGGAAAAAATGAAGTTGCACCAACATCCCCAATGGTTCCGGCTTTTACTTTAGTGCCGTCCTTATAAGTATAATTTGCTCCTATGGCCTGGGCATTATCTTCAATAACATATAAATTATTTGCTTTTGCAATTTCCATAATAGCCTCCATATTGGCACACTGACCAAATAAATGCACAGGAACAATAGCTTTAGTTTTAGGAGTAATCGCTTTTTTAATAGCTTCGATATCAATATTAAAATCACCTACATTAACATCTACTAAAACAGGGGTAAGATTAAGCAATGCAATAACCTCTACTGTTGCAGCAAAAGTAAAATCGGCAGTAATAACCTCATCTCCTGTCTTTAAGCCTAATCCCATCATAGCTATTTGCAAGGCATCGGTGCCATTTGCACATGGAATAACGTGTTTTACACCTAAATAACTTTCAAGGTTTTTTTGGAAATCATGAACTTTAGGTCCATTTATAAATGCTGTTGTTTCAATTACCTCTTGAATAGAAGAATTAACGACATTCTTTATGTCGTTATACTGACCTTTAAGGTCAACCATTTGAATTTTATTCATCTAAAAAAAATTATAGCCCATTCTATTTTGAGAAAACAAGAAAGACCCTTTTTTATGCATATCCATTGTGGATATTAGTTTACGAAATTACGAAATTCGTTAACGCTAAGCAATGATTTTATTTCAAAGAAATGTATTTTAGCAACAAACAAACAAAATTGAGTTTTCTTTATAACATTGGCATTAAATTGACACATTTTGCGTTAAAATGCGCGTCGCATTTTAACAAAAAAATAGAGAGTGGAGTAAAAGGACGAGCAGAATCGTTTAAAATTTTAGAAGATAATTTAAATAAAGGCGACAAAACATTATGGTTTCATTGTGCGTCTTTAGGTGAGTATGAACAAGGCTTACCTGTTTTCAAAAAACTTAGAGAACATTATGCAAAACATAAAATTGTACTTAGCTTTTTTTCACCCTCAGGTTATGAAATTCGTAAAAATTCGACCATTGCAGATTTTGTTATTTATCTACCATTAGACACAAAACAAAATGCAAAACGTTTTTTAGACAGTGTAAATCCGGAACTCACCATTTTTGTTAAGTATGATATTTGGCCTAATTTTTTAAATGAATTAAAGCGAAGAAACTTACGTGCCATATTAATTTCCGCAAACTTCAGAAAAAATCAACCTTATTTTAAATCCTATGGAAAGCAATTAAAAAACGCGTTGTTTGCCTTTGAACACATTTTTACTCAAAATGAAGTTTCAAAAAACTTATTACTTTCTATAAATTATAATCGTGTTACTGTATCTGGTGACACACGTTTTGATCGTGTTTATAGTCAGCTAGAATTAGACAATACCTTAGATTTTATTGAGACTTTTAAAAACAACAAATGCTGTGTTGTTGCCGGCAGTACATGGCCTGAAGATGAAACCTTGTTTGTTAACTTCATTAATTCTGAATCATCAAAAGACATAAAATTTATTGTTGCACCTCATAATATTAAAACGTCTCAGATAAAAAGTTTTCAAGAAAAAATAACTGGAAATAGTATTCTATTTTCTGAAAAAGACACAAAACAGCTAGTTGATAATCAAGTTTTTATTATAGATACTATTGGGATACTTTCAAAAATCTACAGCTATGCCGATATTGCTTATGTGGGTGGTGCCATGGGAAATACAGGCTTACATAACATTTTAGAGCCTGCAGTATTTGGTGTTCCAATTATTATTGGCTTTAATCATGATAAATTCCCTGAAGCCAAAGCTTTGATAGACAATGGAGGCCTGTTTTCTGTTTCTACAAAAAATGATTTCACTTCAATTTTAAACAAATTAATTAGTAATAGTGACTTTAGGCTAAAATGTGGGTCTAAAAACTTAGAGCATATCAAGAAAAACAAGGGTGCTGTCATCCAAATACTCGATTACCTACGCATATAGGGTGTTTCTTTTAAGAATTGTTTAAAAACTCTTATTTTTAATAATTAAGTCATTAAATTGGCATTCGACTATAAATAATTAACACTAAAACAAAAACCGATGAAAAAATCATTTTTAAGTATTGCACTTGTATTAGCACTGGCTTTATCTTTTACTTCCTGTAGAGATACTAAAAAAGCAGATTCAATTGAAGACGCTGTTGAAAACGCAACTGAAGCAGCAGGTGACGCTGTTGAAAACGCTGTAGAAGCAACTGGCGAAGCTGTTGAAAGCGCTGTAGATAATGCTGTTGATGCAGCAGGAGATGCAGTAGATGCTGCAGGTGATGCCGTTGACAATGCCGCTGATGCTGTAAAAAAAGAAGCAGATAAATTAAAAGCTGGTCACTAATTAAGATTAAAATTTTAAATTTATAAAAAACCACCTATTAGGTGGTTTTTTTGTACATTAAACTTAAATTTTAAATGTAAGAAAAGCATCCTCAAAATTTGATAAGGCTTTAGTGTACCTAACGGTTCGATTATAAAATATTCGCATTAACTGTTATGCCATAGATAACTTCTTTGTTAAGGTTGTTTATAATTCAGAGTATAACACCATAACTGAAGTAAGGAGTTTTAAAATTGGAGACATTCAGAGAAATATGCCCCGACATTCTAAAGTCGATTATATTTAAAAATAACACCAGCAAATGAATAGCGAACAAATAATTAAATTAAGGACCTTAATAGAAGAAGCGATTTCTAGAATGCAACCATTGAAACCTTCAATGCGTGAAGATGAACTTGAAGATTTTGAATATTACGAAAGCTTTGACATTACTAATTGTAATGAAAAAAGAATATGTTTATCCATATTAGACAGATTAACTATTATAGAAACAAGACTTCTTAAAAAGAATAAACCTAACTTTTATAATTAGAGTTCTTTATAATTCAGAACATAACAGCATAACTGAAGTAAGAAGTTTTAAATGCTGTCATTTTACGAAAAAAGGTCATGGTTATAGATAAAGCGGACTCAAAGACCATAAGACCACTACTTGACCAGCATATAGACTCCTCTAGGAGGTTGTTACCGATGGTTTTGGGGCTTACAGGATGCTTAACAAGACACACGCAAAACACGTTAAGCTGAACCATTCAAAACATATAATGATATCTGGAAAATACAACACTTCTAGATTGGATTCTTTCTGGACAACCATAAAAAGAGCCATTGTTGGTCAATACCATCAGGTAAGCCCTGAACATTTACAAAGTTATTTAGATGAAATAGCATTCAAATTCAATAACAAAGGCAAGAACCTATTTAGTCTTTTGATAACTAAGATTGTAAAACAAAGAAGATAATTTGCCACAATCTAGGAAATCCCCCTTTCGGGGGAACAAACCCAATAACAATATTATTTGTGGTTCACAAATTAAATTCTGCTACCCTTCACAACTAGCACATTCCTTCTTTTGCTTAAACTTCTGTGCTGCATTCATACTGTGTTGGTAATACAATGATTTAACCCCGAGTTTCCAAGCGGTAACATAAAGCTTATTAATGTCTTTAACTGGCATATCTGGATGTACCATAATGTTTAAGGACTGCCCCTGATCTATATGATTTTGTCTGTTGGCTGCTTGATAAATAATAGTCATTTGATCAATTTCAGAATAGGTTTTAAACACATCTTTTTCATGATCTGTAAGACCTTCTATATGTTGAACAGAACCATCATAATCACGAATACTTCTCCAAATTTCAGGTGTATTTAAACCTTTCTCTTCTAAAAGTTCTAATAAATAAGGATTCTTAATCGTTGTTTTAATTTTCGCAATATCCTTAACATAACTATTAGACCAAATTGGCTCAATACCTTGAGATACTTGTCCTAAAATAAAAGCCGAAGATGTTGTTGGCGCTACTGCGTTTAACGTTGTATTACGTCTTCCATAGCCTTTTAATACTTCTGGCTCACCAAACAATACTGCTAATTCCTTAGATGCTTTATTTGATTTATCTTGAATCGTTTTAAATATTTCACTATTTAAATTAAACGCTTCTTGACTATCAAAACCTAGCATTTTAGATTGTAATAATGAGTGCCAACCTAAAGCTCCCATTCCTAAAGCTCTATTTTCTTTAGCGAACGTATAGGCTTTTTCCATAAACATAAATGTCTTTCTATCATCTCTATCTGAAGAATCTCTGTAAGCTTCTAATTTAGTAATAAACTCTTCTAGAACTGCATCTAAAAAGTACACCATGGTTTCAACCGCATCAGTATCTTTCCATTTATCGTAATGTAATAAGTTTATTGAAGACAGAACGCATACAAAAGACCATTTCTCATTTGTAGGCAACATAATTTCAGAACATAAATTACTTGCGTATATTTCATGATTTTCATCTTTATACACGTCTGGCGCATTATTATTAGCGTTGTCTTTGAAGAATATATATGGATACCCTATTTCTCCTCTACGTTGTAAAACTTTTGCCCAAATTGCTCTTTTATCGGCATCACCAGCAATCATTTCTTCCATCCATTCATTACCAACAGTAACACCATGTGTTAACTCTTGTATTGGATTTCCTTCTGTTCCTATTTCTAAAAACTCATTAATATCTTGATGTTCAATTGGTAAATACGGTGAAAAGCGACCTCGTCGCACAGAGCCTTGACTAACTACATCTACCATTTTTTCAAACAGCTGCATGATATGAACAGCACCAGAAGATTTTCCGTTATTTTTTACTGGAGCGCCTCTATGACGAAGTTTTCCAAAATAACCAGACGTACCACCTCCTAATTTAGACATCATTCCTACTTCCGATTGTGTATAAAGGATATCTCCCATATCATCAGAAATATGCGACCCGAAACAACTAATAGGTAAGCCACGTTTTTTACCAAAATTAGACCATACTGGAGATGCTAATGAGTAATAGCCTTCTGCCATATAACCATAAAATTTGTCTGCAAAACCATCAATTTTCAAAATTGCCTCTGCATTTTCTGCAATTTCTCTAATGCGTTCTTCAGGATTAGTGCCTTCTGTAAGATAACCGGATGCTAAAAATTGACGACTGTGTTCTGTTAACCATTTTATTTCTGGTTGTGTATTTGCCTTAGCTTCTTTTATAGCTTCTTTTCTGGCTTTTAATAATTCATCTTGGTTAGAAGTTTTTGTTGTTTCTAAATTTACTTTTTGGTCAATGTCTAAGTTCATGTTGTTGCTCATGGTTTAAAATAGGTCGTCGCTAGTTATACTTTTTGTTCTTTTACTGTAATTTACAGAACGCTTCACGAAGAAATCTCCATGTTTTGTTCCAATTATCTCATCGTCAAACCATTCGGTTTTCAATAATAACGTTTCGTTTACATCAAACACTTTTTCGATGCCAATGCTTTCTAATGAATTATTAAATCTGTTTTTTATAAACTCATTAATAACATCTTTTGGTAAAAATTCTAATTCGCCAGCTTCAAAAATCCAATCGACAAGTTTACTTTCAGATATAAAGGCTTCCTCACATAATTCCCTTACTATGGCACTGTGTTCTTCACCAAACCACGTTGGGTTTTCATCCTTTATAATTTTAATAATATCTATTCCAAAATCACCATGAATCTGCTCCTCTTTCGAAGTTGCTTCAACAACATTAGAAACACCTTTAAGCATATTTTTATGCTTGTTGAAAGCCATAATTATTAAAAACTGTGAGAATAAAGATACGTGCTCTATAAAAAGAGAAAACAATAAAATAGATTCTGCATACTCTTTGTTATCCTCACTTTTTGCATTCTTTAAAGCGGTTTCTAAATAATGAACACGTCTCATTATTACTGGCTTCTTTTTTAGGTTCTTAAATTCATTATTAAGACCTAAAATTTCTAATAAATGTGAATAGGCATCGTGATGACGCACTTCACTTTCCGCAAACGTTGCACCTACCGATCCTATTTCTGGTTTTGGCATTTTATTATAAATCTCGCCCCAAAATGATTTTACTGCAACTTCAATTTGCGAAATAGCAAGCATGGTATTTTTAATAGCGTTTTGCTCTACAACGGTCAATCTTGTTTTAAAATCCTGAATATCACTTGTGAAATTAAATTCCGAATGGATCCAATACGAATGTCTAATAGCATCTACATAGTCATTAAGCGCAGGATATTCGTAAGGTTTTAAGTTAATACGCTTTTCAAAAATATTTGTTTTTCTACTTCTAGCCTGTTCGTCTCTGTATAATATGTAGGCTTTTGCAACACTAGGAAAAGAGCTTACCATTAATGTTTCCTCTACAAGATCTTGCACTTCTTCTACGGTAGGCAAATAGTTGTGATCTTTTGCTTTTCTTTCTAATAATGCTTGTAAAACATTTACAGAGATTGTGTTTGCATCTTCTTTAGTGCCGTTTCCAACTGAAAGCATTGCTTTCTCAATAGCATTAGAAATTTTATTTAAAACAAAAGGGCTTGTTTCGTAATCTCTTTTTATTATTTGGGTAATCTCCATAAAAAAATTTAATTTAAAAGGATTAATTAGTCAATAGAATATTAATGGTTTTCGAAATTTACTCAGCAAGCTAATTACTAACCTCTAGCTTTTTTAATCCTTCCCAAATATTATTCTGTTTAATAGAAAAAACAACAAAACGATTTTTATCTTCTTGAAGGAAGGGTTCAATTGCTTGAGACATGAGAATTTGATGGATTTAAAAAAATTAACTATAATTTGCTTCAATTTCAGCAACACAAAGATTGTAAAATGATTGATACATTATAAAAAAAATCTGAAACGTTTTCAACAAGTTTTTAACAAACAACAAAACCCCTACAAACTCTGAAGTTTACATAAAAAAACATTCAAACAATTGATTATCAATTATTTATTAAATTTTAAATTTCGAATTGTTTACAAAAAAAAGTTAGGTTTCTGAAGCACAAACCCTTTGTTTATATAGCTTTTTACAGGTTTTTTTTAAATAAATTTTGAGGTGTTAAAAAGTTTCTGCAACCTTTTCTAATTCGGCGTACCAATCTTCACCAAATTTACGTACGAGGGCTTCTTTTACAAATTTGTAGATAGGAATTTGTAATTCTTTGCCCAGGGCACATGCATCATCACAAATTTGCCATTTATGATAATTTACTGCAGAAAACTCACTGTAATCTTGAACTCGGACAGGATATAAATGGCAGGATACTGGTTTTTTCCATGACACCTCGCCTTGATTATATGCTTCCTCAATAGCACAAAGCGCTACTTTTTTCTCGTCAAAAATAACATAAGCACAATCTGCTCCGTTAATCAGTGGGGTCTCTAACTCTCCATCCTCTGTTGTAATATAAGTTCCTTGAGATTCAATAACATCTATACCTTCTTGACGTAAAAAAGGTTTCACCTTAGGATATATTTCTTTAAGAATTCCTGCTTCATCAGCTTCTAATGGCGCACCGGCATCACCATCAATACAACATGCGCCTTTGCATGCCGACAGGTTACACAAAAAATCTTTTTCTATAATATCTTCAGAGACTATAGTTTTTCCTAATTGGAACATAATCCGTATTTTAAATAGTTAGAACCTATATAATAATTTGTCAATTATTTTTTTACACCCGTTTTTGCGCATTATTTCGTTAAAATTTTGAACCATAGCCAATACTATGCTTCAAAATTTCGCCGTATACAGCATCAAAAATGATCTATAAAAATTTTAATCACAAACTATTAAATAGACTCGTGCAAAAATAGATAAACTTTGATTGAAAATTTTAAGACAATTAGATATTAATGCTATATTTTTGCGGAAAATTCAAGAATACATTGAAATCAAAATGAAATATTTTTTTAGATTTCCATATTTATGAGAATTTTTAAATTTAAAAATTAAGGTATGCAACTAAATTTCAAAGAAATATTCACTGCCTTCATGGTGCTATTTGCCGTGATAGATATTGTTGGTAATATTCCAATTGTTATTGATTTAAGAAAAAAGGCTGGTCACATTCAAAGCGAAAAAGCGGCTATAATTGCTGGGGTCATTTTGATTGTATTTTTGTTTTTAGGAAAAAGCATCTTGAATCTTATTGGCATTGACGTAAATTCGTTTGCCGTTGCAGGCGCCTTTATTTTGTTTTTTATAGCTTTAGAAATGATTCTAGGAATTACCCTTTACAAACAAGATGAAAACGCATCTATGACAACTGCCGTGTTTCCTTTAGCATTTCCTTTAATTGCTGGACCTGGCAGCTTAACAACTTTACTATCGTTAAGAGCTGAGTTTAGTACAGAAAATATTATAGTCGCTGTTTTAATGAATGTTGTCATTATTTACATAGTACTTAAAACATCGTCTAAAATTGAGCGTTTTTTAGGAGCAAACGGCATCAATATTGTACGCAAGGTGTTTGGCGTTATTTTATTAGCCATTGCTGTAAAACTATTTGCTCATAACATAAAGGCCTTGTTTGACATTGCTTAAAGTCCATAACATGTAGACGTTTAACCAACAAAGATTATCTTAAAACAAGAAATAAAAACTAATTAAAAATTTAAAACGAATGAAAATTTTCAGCATAATTCTTAGCGTAATGGCCTTAGGTTTAATCATCTTTAATTTTACGAAAGTGAATTTTGACACACCTTTTGAAGGTGACAGCATGATTGCTTTAATTACAATAGCAGCAGCACTTTGCGTGATCGTGATGATGGGTATTTTAAGAATTTCAAAGCGTATTGAACAAAAAGTAAAAGGGGAATAAAAATTTCTTAAAACTGATTACCTCCAAAACAATGAGAGATGGTATTTTGCAGTTAGATTTGGTAGTTTGACCAAAACCGAAATTTTGTATTTTTGCCCCACCCAAAACTGCCAAAAAAAGTCAGTTTTGACCTCTCCGAAGGAGAGGTGAATAGGAAACCCGACCTAAGGGTCGGAGAATTTTACTTTTAATGTACAATATTTTAATTATTGGTGGTGGCGCTGCAGGTATGTCTTGTGCATTGGTTCTTGGTTCTGCTAAAGACAAACCTTTTGCCACAAACAAAAGCATTGGTATTATAACACATCAAAAAACCTCACACTTACAAACGGCTTTATTTAATAATGTTTTAGGATTAGCTCCAGGAACTACTGGTGCTTCTATTTTAGAAAGTGGCAAAAAACAGCTTTTAAGATTGTATCCTCATATTGAGCAAATTGAAAATGAAAAAGTTTTAGAAGTTTCAAGAAGTGATAATTACTTTGAGGTTAGAACAAACAAAAACACCTACCAATCTAAAATTGTTGTTATAGCCGTTGGGTATACTAATTTAATGACCATAAAAGGATTAGACCAACATATCCAACCTCACCCGAGAGCAGCAATCGATAAAAAACGTATTTGGTTAAAAAATACCGACCATTTAATTGAAGACAACCTTTATGTTGCTGGTATTTTGGCGGGATGGCGCAGTCAATTTTCTATAGCCTCTGGAAGTGGCGCGCATGTGGCTACTGATATTTTAACGCTTTGGAATGGTGGGAAACACGTTAAGGTGCATGATAAGATTGTATAAACAATTTTATAGCCACAAGAATTAAGGTGAAATCAGTTTGAGTTTATAAGACACTGAGACAATCTTTCGACTGCGCTCAAGTTGACATCTTCGGCATAACAAAGCTACTCCCCATCACTCAACTTAATGACCTCTTCAATCATAATATCGCGTTGATTGAACACTTCTTCAAAAGCACCATTGCCAAAAAGTTGATCGGCAAGAGTGGCTTTAATATACTGTTTCACTTCTTCATGATATGCCACAAAGGTGACTTTAGAATCGGTTCTTAGGTTTAAGTAATCTTGAAAAGCAAATACCAAATCGTCGCCCACTTCAAAAGTGTCTATAAAATCCTGTCTGGAAGCATTATCGTAAACATGCCGGTCTTTTTCCAATTCTTCAAATACAAAATTTCCAAAAAATCCGCGACGCAGTAAAAAGGAAAGTGTTTCGTTTTCCATGCTATTATCAATAGGCACAAATACATCGGGAATAATACCGCCACCTCCATAAACAATTTTTCCGGCTGGGGTTGTAAATTTTAAAGAATCATCTACTTGAATGTTTTCTGGGTCTAAAAGCTCCCCGCTATCCAGTCGTTCAAAATACTCATCGTAATAATCTTTATGTCCATTTTTATATGGCCGCTGAATAGAACGTCCTGTTGGTGTGTAATAACGAGATACGGTTAGGCGTACCGCACTACCATCGCCTAAATCCATTTCGCGTTGCACGAGCCCTTTTCCATATGAACGACGTCCTACAATAGTGCCTTTGTCTTGGTCTTGTAAAGCTCCTGCAACAATCTCGCTTGCAGATGCCGAGTTTTCATCTATTAACACAAATACTTTTCCGTCTTCAAAATCGCCTTTGCTGGTTGCAAAGCTTTTTTCAATACTACCACGTTTGTTTTTTGTAAACAAAATCAGTTTATCATCTTCAAGAAACTCATCAACTATCTGTTCTGCAATACCTAAAAAACCGCCTGGGTTATTTCGTAAATCTATAACCATTTCAGTTGCTCCTAAAGCTTGTAGTTTTTCTATTCCTGTTTTAAATTCTTTATAAGTAGATTCAGCAAAACGGTTAATTTTCACATAGCCTAGTTTTTCGGTTAGCATATAAGCCGCATCCACACTTTTAATAGGAATCTTTCCGCGTTTTATAGTAAAATCCAAAAGTTCTGGTTCGCCTTTTCTATAGACTTTTAATTTTACCTTCGAATTGTAAGACCCTTTTAGTTTTTCAATAATTTCGCCATCTTTTAAATTCTTACCAAAAAGCGAATCGCCATTAGCCATAATAATTCTATCGCCACCTTTAATCCCTGCTTTAGCACTAGGACCGTTTTCAATAGCCCTAATTACGGCAATAGTATCTTTATAGGTATAAAAACTAACGCCAATCCCCACAAAATCTCCTCGCATCTCCTCTACATTACTCTGCATAATATCCTTAGGAATGTAGACAGAATGAGGGTCTAGGTGCTCTAAAATACCATTAACAGTAATATCAACAATACTATCGGTATTTATCTCATCGACATAATCATATTCGATATAATCAATAAGCCTGTTTAGTTTGTCTTTTTTGTTATTGGTAGAAAATAATCTATCTGGGGAATCGGTAAAATCCAATTTTCCACCAATAAAAATGCCCGCTGCAATAGCAACACCTAAAACTAAAGGGAAATATTTTTTTTTATTGGACATTACGCTTTTAAATCTTCGATTAATTCAAGTTCAATTCCTGCTTTTTTCAAGAATTTTAATCCAGAATCGTCTTTATAAGCCTTGTTATAAACCACTTTTACAACACCAGCTTGGTGTATTAATTTACTACATTCTTTACAAGGCGACATGGTTATATAAAGTGTTGCACCTTTGCACGACTGTGTTGATGATGCCACTTTTAAAATAGCATTGGCCTCGGCATGCAATACATACCATTTGGTGTAGCCTTCATCATCTTCACAAAAATTCTCAAACCCTGATGGCGTACCATTGTACCCGTCTGAAATTATCATTCTATCCTTTACAATAATAGCTCCAACTTGTCTGCGGTTGCAGTAAGACAATTTACCCCACTCCTGTGCAATTCTCAAATAAGCCTTATCGTACTTAAGTTGTTTGTTTTCTGGCATTAATTTATTTTATAATTATGGCGTTACCCTCATTCAAAGCTTTAAGTTATCATTTAAACTTTAGAACAATTCGGGTCAGGCTATACGCTATATCTTTCTTGTGCTGAACTTGTTTCAGTATCTCATCAAGGGAATTCTGTACATTAAAGTATTGATATTGCTTAAAACTTTTAGTACAACACAAAAAAGGATGCCGCTTCTATCCTTAACGCTACTCAATATAACGAATATAGTTAGTTCGTATTTTAATTACAACGTAAGTTCGTTAAAGTTTTACGAAAGTTTGTTCTTGAACTGGTTTCCCGTTAGAGATTGAGATATTATTAAAATTCTTATTTCACAGAGTTCCTCGGAGAATTCGCAATGATTCACAGAGAAAAAAAAAGGTTTTATAGCTGACTATACAAAATCTTCGAATTAAGAACTGAACATGACAAACAAACGCGTTAGGGATAGCAGTGGAAATCCTTTTTATGTGCTTACTAAATATTTGATTGAAATATAATTATTATGTGATTGACACACTTGATAAGATACTAAAACAAGTTCAGCACATGAAAAGATTGTAACGGATAGCCCGACCCTTGTGGTAACGCCCAAATAAAATTTTAAGACAAAAAGTCGCTATTCAAAATCATAGGAATAACCAAACCAACAACAATAGCAGAAATAACCATAATCCAGTCGCGCTTTGTAAACCTAAAAATAGTTTGCACCACATATCCTAAAAATAAAACGATGAACACAATAATGATTTGAGCCAGCTCTATACCTAAGGCGAACTCTAATAATAGCACTAATTTATTATCGGTGTCTCCTAATAGCATTTTAAATTCGCGCGCAAAGCCTAATCCATGTACCAAACCAAAGAATAGTGTAGACAAAAACAAAACACCTACTTTTTCTCGTTGCGCACCTTTTCCAGAGGTAAATACATTAAAAAGGGCGACAATCAATATTGTGATGGGTATTAAAAATTCAACCACTGCAGCATTTACTGTTACCACATTGTAGGCTGCTAAAACCAGAGACAACGTATGCCCCAAGGTAAACATAGAAACGAGCAACAAGACACGTTTCCAGTTTTTAAAAACGTAAGGAACGGTTAATACAATTAAAAATAAAACGTGGTCGTAAGCATTAATATCAAGTACATGATTGATACCATATTCGACATTAAACCAGAAATTTTGAAGCATAATTATTAAGATTTGGGTTCCAAATATACAACTAAAGAATTTTAATAAAAACTTCATCTTTAATTGTGTGCTTTATATTGAACTAATGAGACTTCCTTAAAATTCCATTATACCTTTTGTTCAGCTGAAAAAGCATTTCTTCCGTAATACCCTCTAAAGAAAAGGCATGTTTCCAGCTCCAATCTTGTCTTGCATAAGAGTCATTTATACTTTTTGGCCAACTGTTGGCAATTTGCTGTCTGTAATCTGGGTTATAAACTATTTTAAACTCCGGAATATGTTTTTTAATACATGCCGCAACTTCTCTTGGTGTAAAACTTATGGCTGCAAGATTGTATGACGACCTAATTTTAACGGCACTCGGTTTAGCTTTCATAATATCAATAGTCGCTTTAATAGCATCATCCATAAACATCATAGGAAGTTTGGTATCTGTTTTCAAAAAACAATCATAAAATTTATCGGTTATAGCTTTATGATAAATTTCAACAGCATAATCCGTAGTGCCTCCGCCTGGTAATGTTTTCCAACTAATAATACCTGGATAACGCAGACTCCTTACATCTACATTATATTTATTATGGTAATACTCACACCAACGCTCCCCAACTTGTTTAGTAATCCCGTAAACCGTTGTTGGCTCCATAACGGTATATTGCGGGGTGTATTCTGTTGGGGTTGTCGGGCCAAAAACCGCAATACTAGAAGGCCAAAATATTTTTTTAATAAACTTAGCTTTAGCAAGGTTTAATACGTGAAATAAGGACGAGGTGTTTAAATCCCATGCCTTGACCGGGTATTTTTCGCCAGTTGCACTTAGCATTGCTGCCATTAAATAAACGGTATCTATCTTAAATTTTTCAATACACGTTTTAACGCTTGCATAATCTTGGGCATCAACAATTTCAAAAATACCAGAATTAACAATTTCTTTATTGCTATAACTAATATCGCTTGCAATGACATTATCGTCACCATAAATGTGTCGCAACTTATATGTTAATTCCGAACCAATTTGCCCACAAGCACCAATAATTAATATTTTAGAACCCATTTAAAATCATTATTGTAAGAATTATTCAAAATTAACAAGATTTTATTGATAATATCACATTTTAAAGTGCAAATATTTTTAATTTGCTAATGTCTTATTTAGTTAAAAAATAAACTATGAACTAATTAAACTTTTTGGATTGAGGCGAAAATTAGTCGTTTTGTGACCAGTTGAAGGTTTTTTTGAGTTGCATAGCATCGCTACGGAACGAAAAAAAGACAAAAAATGGGTGCTAAAGGGCAATTTTTTAGCCAATTGAAAAAGTTTAAATGAGTTCTATTACTATATCTTTGTATCCTATCATTTTAAATGAAACCCATGCACAATAAAATCTTATTTGTAATTAGTCTATTTATTTTATGTTTTTCCTGTAAAAAGACTCAAGAAAACACATCTGCAGATGCCACTGAGCAAAGTATTAGACAAGAAATAACCGAAAAAGACATTTCTAAAATAAAATATGTTGAGTATGCTTTAGATTTGAAAACCGAGGACACCATTGAAGATTGGGTAGAATATTCGCAACTACAAGATCTTATAACAGATGTTAAAAAAGGGGATTTAAGCTTTTTTAATGATAATAAAACCGTTATTAAATTACTTTTAAAAGAACTAAAAAGCAATATACCAGAGCAAGTTAACTCTGCATCCATAACGGCAAGAATTTTAGTATTAGAAACGAAACTTTATAAACTTGAAAGTTTATCAAATTTATCTACAACAAGTAAGGAAGAGCTTATAGCTGTTATTAAAGAGTTTTTGGTGTCTTTTTCCAATCTGAATATGCAAATGAATAAAAAAATAGAATTTGACAGTCGTTCTATTGAAAAACCATAAATAACTGGCAAACGCATACTTTATTAAAAATGCCATGAATACACTAATCTTTTGTTTATTATGGATTAAATACAAAAGTAATCTACACTAATTTTTAAAAAATCTAAAGATTTTTTATTCGTGTTAATTATATTCTTTTTACCCCCTTTCTGTTTTATTTGTTTATTAGTTGGCAAAAATGGCCATTAAGTAAAAGCATGAGTTTACCTTGCCCCAAATAATTGTATTTCAAACAAAAAGGTCAGTTCTAAATTAGAACCGACCTTTTTGCTTATATATTAAAGTTATTAGTTTTTAGACTGTGCTGCTTGAGTTTGTAAGACTTGTTTTTGTCTTAATAACTCATTTTTTGTTAACTGAATTAAATTAAAGTTAGGTGCTGTTTTTAAAGCGGCATCCAAAACATCAACTGCTGCATCAATATTTGTTTTTTTATCCTTATTAAAAATATGTATTGCATTTAAATACATAAAAGCTGATTTCAAAGGCACCTCATAAGGGGTTTGAGTTTCATAAAACGCTTTCTTCTCATCATCTTTAGCATTTGCTAAACCATAAGCAATATGTTTTTCTGCTTCAGTTAAATTCTGAATTTGCATGCTAAGCTCTGCCAATTCATAAGCTATCAATGCGTTTGGCCCTCTTTTAAATAATTCCTCGAAGAATCCAATTGCTAATTTTGGCTGCTTTACAGATTTTAACGATATGGCTTTAACCTCAACTGAAATATCAGAATCCGTAGCGTTTTTTTCAATTCCAATGGTGTTAAGTGCTTGCATGAACTTGTTTTCATTCATATATATGTAAGCTAATGTATCTTCTCTTGCTTGAGAAGGCGACAATATATTTAAATGTGTCATCCCATTTATAATCCCTTGCACATCTCCTTGCGCCCTCATTTGCTTATAATAAGTCTCATAATGTGCTATTAATTCTGAGCTCGTTTGAGCACTCAACATAAAGCTACTTACCAATAAAAGCAATCCAAATAATTTTTTCATCTTAAATGTTTATTTTTTGTGGGCTAAAACTATAAAAAATTAATATTTAAACCCTTAAAAGAATGCTAATTTATTTTAAGAGATGTGAATAATCTATTAAATTAGGATGTGAAAACCCAAATATCTTGAACATTTTAAAATATTGATAACCAGTTTACAAAAGCCCAAATACAAGAACTTATTAAATCTAAAAGCTTATTTATTTAGGAAATCTAAAATTAAATAAGTATATTTAAGATTAAAATATTTATAAATTATGGGAATAAAAAGTTTTCAAGGGGCTAGAAGACAGCAAAATACAACCGACGACACCTCTTTAACGGTTAGGGATTATATGACCAGGGATTTGATAACATTTACTCCAGACCAGACTATTGAAAGCGTTATGCAAGCTTTAATTAATAACAGAATTTCTGGTGGTCCGGTAGTTAATGACAAAAATGAGTTGATTGGGATCATATCTGAAGGTGATTGTATAAAACAAATTAGCGAAAGCCGTTATTATAATATGCCCATGCAAGACAAAACCATTGAAAAGCATATGGCTATGAATGTTGAAACCATTGATGGTAATATGAATATTTTTGATGCTGCCAATAAGTTTTTAGAAGCTAAACGCCGTAGATTCCCTATTGTAGAAAACGGCAAACTGGTTGGACAAATAAGTCAGAAAGATGTACTTAAAGCAGCCATGAAATTGAAAGGACAAAATTGGAAATAGACTAAAGTCTATCAATTACCCACAATAAAGCTTTTGGTTCATCCGTAATCAAAAGCTTTTCTTTTTTTGTGCCCCCTAGTGTTAATATTTTTGAATAGGAATAGCCTTCAATAGCATTTTTTAAAACTTTCCATTTAGCAATTCCTTTAACTGCAATGGAATGGGTTCATTCAGTTCTATTACACCTTCTGTATAACGTATGGTTTTATTAATACCCAAAAGACCAGTACTTTTTTTATTATGTTGCTTTAAATAAGCTTTTAATTTTTCTGGAGCGTCATATCTAAATCCAGAATTTCGCTTGTAATCTTTTACTAAAAACAATCGTCTCATACTTTTTTGTATTCCTGAAATTTTCACAATAGCCATTTCAGAATTACTTTCAATAAAAAAATCCTGCGCTTTTTCATCGTTTATAATTTTTCTCCAGCTTTCACCCCCTTTTACTTCTACAACAACATGATAATAAACACATTACCTGCCGCTTAAAGGCGCTATTAAAGGTTCGTTTACATGTTTTGCTTTTCCTATAACTTTAGCATATTCGGTTTCCCTAATACTATTAATAGATTTCTTTCTGCTTTTTTTAAACTCACGGAGCATTATTTTCTTACTGCTAAAATAATGAGCTACAACAGCTATTGCTCCAAATGCAGAAAACATAGCAACTGGAATTAATACATTAAAATTTTCTTTTAGAAACAACAGAACCTCTTCCAAATTAGCTTTCTCTTTTTACTAATGCATAGTAATCACCTTCTAAAGGCAAATAACCTTGGTCATAGACAAAATAATATATAGTTCCAGCTTTGGTCGTGTAAATACTTGTAAAGTAATTAAAATCGAAACCTGCCTCAATAAGTTTTGCTCTTGAGGTTCTTGTTTTTTGATTTGGATTTAAGCTTTCTAAAATTCTATAATTTTTGCGAAGTCGATTGTTTGTATTTCGGATTAAATTTTTACTATCCTTATTTACTTTATTGTTATAGGCGTTTCTGCAACCATCACTACAGAATTTTTTATCAATTCTGCCTATAATTTTATCGCCACACTCTAAGCATTGTTTTTGCATAATTATTTGTTTTCTATTTTATACCAACGAAGGTTTAGTTTTTCTTCTTCAAAATAAAAGTCTTCTACATATTCTAATCCGATTTTTAATAACGCGTTATGCGATGCTTGATTACCTATTTCGGTTATTGCAAATAGTTCAGGTAATTTTAGAATCCTAAACGCATAATTTACGGCTGCTTTTCCGGATTCAGTCGCATAGCCTTTTCCCCAATATTTTGATATGAGCCTGTAACCAACATCATAATATTTTACATGGCCATTCATGTTATATTCTGTATTAAGTCGTATCCCGGACCAGCCAATAAAATGGCCTGAAGATTTTTCAATAGCTGCAAATCTACCAATACCACGTTCTTTATATTGATTGATAATACTACCTAATATTTTTTGAGATTCTTCTTTGGTTTTAACTGGTTTGTTTCCTAAATATTTATGAACAGAAGGATTAGAATCGAGTTCGAACATACCTTCTAAATCGGTTAACCTAAGTTCTCTTAAAATTAGCCTTTCGGTTTCTATATGCAATTTCATGTCTTCTTTATTTTCTACCAATCCCCGGCATATTGCAAATTAGTCCCACTGTTTTCTTTTAAGTAAAAATATTGATATCTAATTATTTGGCGCAAATGCAAATAGTCATGAGCCAGCCAATTATTTAAAAATAATTTAGCAGATAGATCACCAAGTACTGAGTGTTTAACTGCCAGTTCCCAATTTTTATTATTTAATGATTTTAGCCATATTATAGAGGTATCACGTTCAGATAAAAACGCCTTTAGTGTTTCCTTATAATGTTTAGAAACATAATCCCGTTCAACAACCCAACCTTCAGGATTTATGGGTATCAATTCTTCGGATGGATTTTCAAGAGTATGCTTGACTCGAGCTCTAAAATCTTCACGTTCTTCATCAAATAAATGGCAAACTATTTCAAGTAAACACCATGTATCTGGGGCTGGCCGCCAAAAATATTGATCTTCTTTCATGCCTGTTAGAAGAGTTTCAAATACGTTCCTGTTTCGCTCTAATTGACTTATTATGGATTCAACGGTCATGTTTTCAAATAATTATGATGCCAATATACATAAAAATTATCCATTTACAAACGACTACAAACATTTACAAACGATTTTAAATAAGTAATAACCGAATAAAATTTGGAAGCTGATGCATCTTTGCAGTGTCGAATTTATACTGGACTTGTTTCAGTAACTTATTTACAAAACGACAATTAAGTAAAATTAAAAAGACCTTGAAACGAGTTCAAGGCAATGCATTAACTGTTTAACGATAAAAATTTAAAATTATGAACACACTTAGAAACAAAGTACAGTTGATTGGTAACTTAGGAAACGATCCAGAAATCATCAATCTAGAATCAGGAAAAACCTTAGCAAAATTTAATATTGCTACAAATGAAAGCTACACCAATAATAAAGGTGAAAAGATTACAGACACCCAATGGCACAATGTAGTTGCCTGGGGAAAAACGGCTCAAATTATTGAAAAATATGTAACCAAAGGAAAAGAGATTGCTATTGAAGGCAAACTAACCTCTAGAAGTTATGATGATAAAGAGGGTAACAAACGATACATTACAGAAGTGGTTTGTAGTGAATTGTTGATGCTTGGTAAATAGATAACCTTTTTTTGCCCAAAGAAAGACTTAGAAGAGATTCTCTACAATAGAGTCTCTTCTATTTTTTTCATATTATCAATGTTAAAATAACCGCCTTTGTTTTCAGTCCTATCTAAAGATTGCTGAATAATTAAATGCGCTACATTAACCATGTTTCTCAGTTCACAAAGTGATGTGGTTATTTTAGATTCTTTATAAAGATCTTCTACTTCATTATATATCAAATCCAAATGCTTTATGGCCCTTTCTAGACGCTTATTACTTCTTACTATGCCCACATAATTCCGCATTAAGGCTTGTAATTGCTTAAGGTTATGCTGTATTAAAATATGCTCTTCTGGAATAACTGTCCCTTCATCATTCCAATCTGGAATGTTAATATTTAAAGATTCATAATCGTTTTTAGAATGGTGTTTAAAGATATTATGTGCATAAACCAAAGCTTCTAATAAGGAATTAGAAGCAAGCCTATTAGCGCCATGCAACCCTGTTCTAGAACATTCGCCACAGGCAAACAAATTATCGATGGTTGTTTTACCTTTTTTATTCACTTTAATACCACCGCACAAATAATGAGAAGCTGGAATTACAGGAATCCAATCGATTTTTATATCAATATGATGCTCTAAACATTTTTTATAAATATTTGGAAAGTGATTTTTAAAGGCATCAATATCCAAATGCGTACAATCCAAATACACATGAGGCTCCCCTGATTTTTTTAATTCGCTATCAATACTTTGAGACACAATATCTCGTGATGCTAATTCGGCACGCTCATCATAATCTGGCATAAACCTGTAACCCTTTTTATTTCTAAGATAGGCACCAAAACCCCTAACGGCTTCAGATATTAAAAAAGAGGATTCACCTTTTGCTTCATATAAAGCAGAGGGATGAAACTGCACAAACTCCATATCCTTAATACGTGCTTTGGCTCTATAGGCCATAGCAATACCATCTCCTGTGGCTATAACCGGATTTGTAGTATGCCCATAAACACAGCCAATACCTCCAGAAGCTAACAAGGTACTATTCGCTTTAATAGTGAAAATTTGTCCTGTTTTTTGATCTAAAACATAAGCACCATAACAAGCATCGCTTTTAGGTTTCTCACGCTCTAAATGATGATTTGTTATTAAATCGATTGCGAAGTGATATGGTAGTAAAGTAATATTTGATAATTGATGCGCCCTACTTAACAAGGCGCGTTCAATTTCGTAACCTGTTATATCCTTATGGTGTACAATTCTGTATTCTGAATGACCACCTTCTTTACCTAAATCAAATTTACCAGTATCGTTAAGATCAAAATTTGCACCCCAAAGCAACAACTCTTTTAATCGGCCTGGACCTTCTTTAACCACCATCTCTACAACAGCTTCTTTACAAAGACCGTCTCCTGCTATTAAAGTATCTTTTATATGTTTTTTAAAGGAATCCTCTTCTTTGTTTAAAACTACTGCAACACCGCCTTGTGCATATTTAGTGTTCGATTCGTCTTCGCTTGCTTTGGTAACAATAACTACGTTTCTATCTGGAAATTGTTCTGCAATTTTAACCGCAAATGTTAACCCCGCTATTCCAGAACCTATTACTAAATAATCTGTAGTCACCATATTATTTTGATAACTCCAACATGCGTTCAATAGGCAATAAAGCGCGTTCTCTTATGGCTTCCTCCACATCAATTTGTGGGGACTCATTAAGTAAACAGTCATATAATTTTTGAAGTGTGTTCATTTTCATGAAATGACATTCGCTACAAGCACAAGTATTATCTTCTTTTGCTGGTGCGGGAATCAATTCTGTATTAGGCATTTCTTGCTGCATTTTGTGTAAAATACCAGCTTCAGTTGCTACAATAAATTTTTGATCTTGATGTTCTTTTACATAATTTATCATTCCAGAAGTAGACCCAATATACGTTGCAGTATCCAAAATATGGGTTTCTGACTCTGGGTGTGCTATAATTTTATAATCTGGATATTTTTTATGCAGCTCTATCAACTTATCCATAGAAAACGCTTCGTGAACTATACAGCTCCCATCCCAAAGCAACATGTCTCTTCCCGTTTCATTGATAATGTATTGTCCAAGGTTTCTATCTGGGGCAAAAATAATCGGGGTCTCTTTTGGAATTGAATTTACAATTTTTAAAGCATTTGATGATGTACAAACAATATCAGTTAACGCCTTAATTTCTGCGGAACAATTAACATAAGTAATCACCACATGATCAGGATGTGCTTTAGTGAATTTCTCAAAATCTTCTGGCGGACAAGAATCTGCTAACGAACACCCTGCATTTAAGTCTGGCAACACAACTGTTTTTTCAGGACTTAAAATTTTGGCCGTTTCTGCCATAAAATGCACCCCTGCAAATACAATCATATCGGCATCTGTTTCGGCTGCTTTTTGCGATAAGCCTAAACTATCCCCTACATAATCTGCGATATCTTGTATTTCTGGCACTTGATAATAATGTGCTAAAATAACTGCGTTCTTTTCTTTTTTAAGACGTTGTATTTCTTTTACTAAATCCATTTTAAAATCTTCAGAATAATTACAAAAACAAACTTTGGTTCAATATAACCAAATTATTAATGCAAATATCTTAATTAAAAATTTTAATGAAATGAGATTCATTTAAAAAAACCCATGAATTAAAGACCTTTAACCTTTTTATGAAATTATTAAACTATTGTTAACTAAACGCTTTAATAATTACTAAAACCGTTTTTATGACATGACAAAAACTGATAGCACGTTGGGTGTCAGCCTGAGTGCAGTCGAAGCCATTTGGAAATATCGACTTCAAAAGCATTTCGATTGCACTCAATGTGACACATTTTGATTTCTGTCATGTACTCAGAAAACCATTATACATAAATCAACGTTTAGGCTTTAACCGCTAAATTCTGAATATCTATTTGAATTTGATTCAAGACCGCTTCACTTCGTTCCAATTCATTTAAAACAGCTGTTTTAATATCTTCAAAAGTATCCTTAACACCTTTAAACAAATCTTGATAATAGGAAACACCTATTTTCATATTATTAGTAAAGGTTTGCAAATACTTCTCTTCCTTCTTATTCATAGAAATTTTAGCATCTTCTAATTTGTTTTTTAAGAAGTCAATATAAATATGCAATTCTTTAACAAATAGATTTGGCCGGTCTGCCCTAGACACCATATTTGCTCTTCCGTAAATATGATCGGTAATATTTTCAAGACTCATAACTTTAGAATAATAAGCCATATTTGGCCCTGGGCAAATGGAAACACCCTTACCTTCAGTTTTAGTATCTAATCCATAAGCTAACAAAGCAGAAGTGCCAAGACCAACGCAAGTACACGATTTTACAATAATATTATTGAATTCCTTTTGGTATACCTCTGGCGAAAGCTCTTGACTTTCCAATTCCTTGATTTTTAAAAATTGATATTCTCTAGACGCCGTACAAATACCCGTTTCTTTAAACTCTTTATTTAATGCTACAAACTTTTTTGGGCAAGAACTGCCTGGTCTGCCTTTATTAATCTTCGCTTCCTTTTCTGCATCTTTTGTGTTATCTCTCAGATTATTAAATGGCACACCTAGTGGAGAAATATCACTTAAATACAAATCCTTTTCGGTGGCTTTTGTTAATTTATTAAGAGTAACGTCATCCACTGTTGTGGCTTCTGGAACTAATAAAAAAGGACTTCCCCAACCCACAGAATCTAAATTATAATGGTCTAATAAAAAAGCATGTTCTTCTTCTGTCCCCACGCCTCCTTGAGCCGTAATTTCAATAGACAATCCATCTGTTGGAACACTACGGTTTTGTCTTAAAAGCTCTTGGTTCAACACGTCTTGAATTGCGTCTTTTAACGCGTTACGTTTTTCTTTAAATTCTGCTAAAACAGGTCCTAAAAGATAACCATCTGTAGCAAATGCATGTCCGCCACAATTAAGCCCAGACTCAATTCTATATTCTGAAACCCACAAGCCTTTTTTTGCTAAAAACCGACCTTGAATTAGTGCTGACCTATAATCACTTACCTTTAAAATAATACGCTTTTTAAAGACGCCGTTTTCATCTGGAAAAAAATCATCAAATTGAGACATATAGGCGTACAACCTAGGATTCATTCCTGCAGAAAGCACTACCGAAGAATTTAATTTACTATTCGCAAAGCCTCTTAATGCAGCGTGTGCATCATTATATTCTACAGGTAGTTTTTCATCCTTTTTATAATTGTCTTTATCAACTTTGGTCATAATATTAACATCAATATTCCCCATAGTTAAATTATTGACAGCCCACTTTTTAACATCAGAAACATTAAAACCTTTTTCCGTTAATTTTAAATATTCGGTTTTTAATTTAGAACTGTTGGGAAGCATATTGATATAGGCAAGAAGCTCATCACTTTTTTCGGAAGTAATATGCTTTAATGATTCAAATTTTTCATGAGCCAAATCACTTATCAAATTCAAATAAGATGTAATTCTTTTTGCTCTAAAATCATCTATCTTATCTGTAATCTCATTATAAGGAACTTCAAATTTTTCACTATACATTTTTCTTAGTTTCTCTAGAAGAATATCATCAACTAAAGAAATAACAGAATCCATACCATACTGCGCCACTTTTAAAGGCGTATCGATTGTAAAACCAATACCCATTACTGGAATGTGAAACGAATGTGCTTTTTTCATAATTGTTATTTTTACACCATTTAATTTTTGAACGGTATTAACGTGCAAAGATAGAATGACTGACAAGTATAGAATATGACATTTGTCATGCTCTGAGTTATGGCTTTTTTATTGAAAAATAAAAATATTCCTTTTTATAGCAATGATTTAATTAGAAAGATACGGGGATAGATGCTGTTTTTTTTAATTATTCTTAATAAGAATTCATCAAACAACAAAAATTGATAAAACTTCGAGATGACTTCGCTCTTTAATTTAAGCTTCACTATTTTTATCGTTAATTTTCAATAGAACGATACCATGTCTGTAGCACCAAAAATAGCACGATTCAATCAAAATGTTTTGTCAAAATATCAGATATACAACAGTATATTCATGACCTTACCTTTTGATTCCGTAACAAAAACTGGAGTACTCCTCCCTTTATTTCATGAAACTTGTAAAAAAGGATTTGAACAAGGTGACGACCCAACAACCATAGTTGAGGCATTTTTTAAAAAATATCAAGCACGCCGGGATAAACAAAGCCAAATAAACTTACTTTTCAGATTCATCCAATATATTGAAAGACAAGTGGTGTTATTTGATGCTATTGAAGATGCTGCATTCCCAGTAGTAAACAATATGGACGGTATTGGTACTTTAAGAAACCTTAAAGGTGCTGCAATTGCTAATAATACTTTAGAAGAATTACAAAATTATCTAGAAGAGTTTAAAGTTCGTATTGTTTTAACGGCGCACCCAACACAATTTTACCCAGGTTCTGTTTTAGGGATTATTACAGATTTAACCGAGGCTATTAAAGACAACAACTTATCTGAAATTAATAATTTATTTGGGCAGTTAGGAAAAACACCGTTCTTTAAACACAAAAAACCAACTCCTTATGACGAGGCAAAAAGCTTAATTTGGTACTTAGAAAACGTGTTTTACCAATCGTTTGGAGAAATATACAACTACATACAAACCAATATCTATTCTGACGGCAGGAAGCATAATGAAATTATAAATATTGGATTTTGGCCAGGTGGCGATAGAGATGGAAACCCTTTTGTTAAGCCAGACACAACTTTAAAGGTTGCTAAGAAACTAAAAAAAGCCATACTTAAAAAATATTATACTGACCTTAAAAACTTAAGAAGAAAACTTACTTTTAGAGGTGTTGAAGAACGCATCGTAAAATTAGAAACCATACTCTATAATTACAGCATCAATTTAAAAACTAAAAAAGCAATTACCGCTAAGGAACTTATTTTAGAGTTATTAAGCATACGAAGCCTGGTTGTTAAAGATTTCCATTCACTTTACGAGAATGAAATAAATGACCTAATTAATAGAGTGCACCTCTTTGGCTATAATTTTGCAACCCTAGATATTAGACAAGATAGCAGAATACACCACGCTGTTTTTTCAACCGTAATAGATCATTTAATTGCAACAGGCAATTCATCTTTCCCAGATAATTACAATGATCTATCTGAAAGCGAGCAAATTAAAATCTTATCAAAAGCCAATGATAATATTACAGATTTAGATGTATTTGAAGATGAAATGGTTTATAACACTTTAAAAACTATTTCTGTTATTAAAGATATCCAAGAAAGCAATGGTGAATTAGGAGCCAATAGATACATTATAAGCAACAACCAAACAGCGTTGAACGTTATGCAACTTTTTGCTATGCTAAAAATAGTAGCGTTTAAGGAAGAATTAACGGTTGATGTTGTTCCTTTATTTGAAACTATTCCTGATTTAGAAAATGCACCTGGTGTTATGGAACAGTTATATACCAACCCAGAATACATGGCGCACTTAAAAGCCAGAGGCAACAAGCAAACTATTATGCTTGGTTTTTCTGATGGCACTAAAGATGGTGGTTATTTAATGGCAAACTGGGGTATTTACAAAGCCAAAGAATTGCTTACAGAAATGTCTAGAAAATACGATATTACCGCTATATTCTTTGATGGTCGTGGTGGCCCTCCAGCTCGTGGTGGCGGAAAAACACATCAATTTTACTCTTCTTTAGGACCAACAATTGAAGACAAAGAAGTACAATTGACAATACAAGGACAAACTATTAGCTCTAATTTTGGAACTTTAGAATCGTCTCAATACAACTTAGAACAATTAATAAGTTCAGGTATTTCTAACAGAATTGGTAAAGAAAAAAACCAATTGGTTGATGAGGACAGAGTTGTTATGAATGATTTAGCTGAAACAAGCTACCAAACATACAAGGACTTTAAAAGCCACCCTATGTTTATTCCGTATTTAGAGCGCATGAGTACTTTAAAATACTATGCTAAAACTAATATAGGCAGTAGACCTTCAAAACGAGGTAATTCTGAAGGCTTAGTGTTTTCAGATTTAAGAGCGATACCTTTTGTTGGATCATGGAGTCAATTAAAACAAAATGTTCCTGGATTTTACGGCGTAGGCACTGCTTTAAAGCAATATGAAGACAGAGGTGAATTTCACAAAGTTGAACAACTTTATAAAAACTCTAAATTCTTTAAAACCCTATTAGAAAACAGCATGATGTCTTTAACCAAATCGTTTTTCGATTTAACAAAGTACATGTCTAAAGATGAGGAATTTGGAGATTTCTGGACTATTATTTACACAGAATATCTTACCACTAAAAGGTTACTGCTTAAACTAACAGGCTACGAAGAATTAATGGAAAATGAACCTTCTGGAAAAGCCTCTATTGAAGTTAGAGAATCTATAGTCCTGCCCTTACTAACCATACAACAGTATGCACTTAAAAAGATTCAAGAATTAGAAAAAGCCGGTGTTGCTATTGATGACGAAGAAAAGAAAATATTTGAAAAGATTGTAACACGTTCTTTATTTGGTAATATTAATGCTAGTAGAAATTCTGCTTAATTAGAACCATTACGTTTAAACCCAAAAAAACGCTTATCCTATATCCAGGATAAGCGTTTTTTTTTATAGAACTGATATGGAGGAAATCATTAATTCAAAGTATCTGCACCTTTTTCGCCTGTTCTAATTCTATAGCATTCTTCTATATCTGAAACAAAAATTTTGCCATCGCCTACATTCCCCGTTCCAGCAGAACTAATAATAGCCTTAATTGTAGCATCTTCAAAACTATCGCTTACAACAATTGAGAGATATCTACGTTGGATATCACTGGTGCTATATGAAACACCCCTATACACATGCCCTTCCTTTTCGTTTCCAATCCCGGTAACATCCCAATAGGAAAAAAAATTAACCCCTACGTCATGAAAGGCTTCTTTAACTGCACTATACTTCGACTTTCTTATAATGGCTTCTATTTTCTTCATGATGACCTAATTATTAATTACTTTCTATAAAAGTAAAAAATATTAGCAATATTTCAAAGTATTGACATGATTCTAATGGGTTATGATGTAATACCAATTAAACAAAAAAAAGGGTGTTTTACATAAAGCAAAACACCCTTTTTAACACAAACTAACTAAACTAAATTTTAATGCTCATTTAACCTGAAATCTGGATATGCATCCATTCCATGTTCATGTGCATCTAATCCTTCTAATTCTTCTTTTTCAGAAACTCTTATTCCAATAGTTTTCTTAAGAGTAAATATGATAATAAATGAAGTTGTAATACAAAATACAGCATAACAAGCTACACCTGTTAATTGTGCCATAAATGTATGATCTGGGTTAGTTGAAAATATTCCAACAGCTAAAGTTCCCCAAATACCACAAATTAAATGTACTGCAATAGCACCAACGGGATCATCTAACTTAATAGCATCTACAAAACTAACTGCAAATACAATAAGCGCTCCTGCAATAGCTCCAATTAATATAGCACTTTCAGGAGTCATAACATCTGCCCCAGCTGTAATACCCACTAATCCACCTAAAATACCATTTAAGAACATAGTTAAATCTAAATTCTTATATTTCAAGAATGACACTAACATAGCAACTACGCCACCCGCAGCAGCGGCCAAACATGTCGTAACTAAAGTTAATGATGTTAATTCTGGATCTGCAGAAAGTACCGACCCGCCATTAAATCCGAACCATCCTAACCAAAGTACTAAAACACCTGCAGTAGCTAATGGAATATTGTGCCCTGGAATAGCTTGTGGCTTACCGTCTTTAAATTTCCCGATACGAGAACCTAATAAATATACAGCAACTAAAGCTGCCCATCCACCAACAGAATGCACTAAAGTAGAACCTGCAAAATCGTAGAATCCTAATTCATCAAGGAATCCACCACCCCATTTCCAAGAACCTGCGATTGGATAAACAAACCCTACGTAGATTACAGTAAAAATCATAAATGATCCAATTTTCATACGTTCAGCAACAGCTCCTGATACAATTGTTGCAGCAGTAGCAGCAAACATACCTTGAAATAAGAAATCTGTCCACCAAGTATAACCTCCGTCAGCATAATCTGGAGTCATTCCATTTTCTGGAGCCCCGATACCAGGAACAATTGACCCAATAAACCCATTGAATTCACCTGGATACATCAAGTTAAATCCTACTAAATAGTATAGCAATAGACCAACTGTGATAATAAAAATATTTTTAAATAAAATATTGATTGTATTTTTTTGTCTTGTTAACCCAATTTCAAGAAATGCAAAACCTGTATGCATAAAGAAAACGAGTGCCGTACAGACCATCATCCATACGTTATTAGCTGTAAATAATCCTTCCATAATTTTAAATTATTTTAATGTTATTATTTTAAAGTGTCTCCACCCTTTTCTCCTGTTCGTATTCTGTAACACTCATTGATATCCGATACAAAAACTTTACCGTCTCCAACTTCGCCTGTACTAGCAGCCTCAAGAAGCGTTTTAACGGTTATTTCTTCAAAATCATCATTTACAACGATTGATAAGTGTCTACGTTGAATATCGCTTGTACTATATGACACTCCTCTGTACACATGACCTTCTTTTTCATTTCCTAAACCAGTAACATCCCAGTAAGAGAAAAAGTTTACTCCAACATTGTGCAAGGCATCTCTAACCGCACTGTATTTGGATTTTCTAATAATTGCTTCAATTTTTTTCATATTATATATATGTTTTATTGATTAGTTAATTTGAATAAGAAACATTCCTGAACTTATAGTTCAGGAATGTTTCTTCTTTTTTTTTAGAAAGAGTAAATCGCAGCCAAAGTAAATGCTGCTAAACTTTTTGATGCTAAACCATCACTATCTGGAAAGTTAGCCAATTCTTCAGAAGCACTATCTAAACGTAATTCAGGCTTAATAATTAAGTTCTCTAAAGTATAGCTACCTGTTAATGTAAGACCTAAAATACTCTCATCAGCTGACAAGTTAGCTAAAACACCACCATCTTCTAATTGTTGAAAATACTCTCCTCTTAAACCGATAGTAAATGAATCAGAAGTTGCTAACTGTGGATATAATGCTGCTCCATAAAAACCAGCACCATCATTATCTTGATAAGCTGCGTTTATACCTAAAAAGAAATCATCTGACAAATCAAAACCACCTGTATAATCTATTTCAAATCCAATTCCTGCACCACCATCATAATAAAAGTTTAAGAATTGTCCAGAATACCCTAATTGAGCACCTAAAGCATAATCACCAGTAGTATTGTTGTTAACATCTGTAACATTCATAATAGCTGTCATTAAGCTAAAATCATCAGATAAAGCAAAATCAGCTTTTAAACCAACATGACTAAAAGGCCCGTAAGAGAACATATAAGATGTACTGTAGTTAAAGTTTCCAACTGGAGAAATTACTTCATACCCTAAATACGTATTAAAACGACCTAAAGTTAAAGTTGTTCCTTCAGATACATTCCAGTATGCATATAATTGGTTAATGAATACATCAGTACCACCACCTACAGCTTGTAAACCTCTAGTACCAAAAGCTAAATCTGCAACAACTCCTGTTTTTTCTCCTTCATAAGAAGCAATAATATTTGCCATACCTAATGCAAACCCTGTTTGATCAGCGAATGAAGACTCAGTTGCTGGTGTTAAAGCATCTGATGCTGTTAGTACTGTTCTGTAGTAAGTATCAACACTACCACTAATTGAAAGTTTCTTTTCTGTAGCTTCTTCTTGAGCAAATAACGCTGTTGCCATAAAAAGCATTGAAAGTGTAATAAATTTTTTCATAATTGTTTTCATTTTAAGTTATTAGTTAAATAGGCCTAATTAATTAGTTTTTATTTTTAGTGTTTTTCAGACCTACATTTTCCTTAAGAACGAGGCGAAACTATGGCAAAAAACTTTAACCCCCATAAAAAATAGGGTCAATTGACTTACTTTTATCAAAATTTCAGTTTTTACCCTATTTTTTTATAGGTATTCAGTTTATTTATATCTTTTTTGATTTTTCAACAACACCCTTAATTGAATTATTGTCAGTATTTTCTAAGTTTATATGCTATTATTTTCATTAATTCCACTATTCTTTATAACTATTTCATATATCCTTATATATTACTAAAATTTAAGCATTGAATATTTATTAATAAACCTGTATAATATTGATATATAATTATTTTTAACTCGTGATAACTTCAAAAATCGAAATAATGAAATACCCTTTATTGTAATTCAAGTTCTAGTGCCTATCTTTACCTTTCAACTCAAGTTTTTAAACGATTATGCTGAAGAAACAAGGACTTTATTTACCAGAATTTGAACACGAAAACTGTGGCGCTGGTTTTATTTGTAATCTTAAAGGAGAGAAAACAAATCAAATTATTCATGATGCGCTAGAAATTCTAGTGAAATTAGAACACCGAGGCGGTGTTAGTGCAGATGGAAAAACAGGTGACGGGGCTGGTTTATTGATTGATATTCCTCACGATTATTTTAAACGTGTTTGCAAATTTGATATTCCTGAACAAAGAGAATATGCTGTAGGTATGGTGTTTTTACCTAAAGTTGAAAACCAATATGAATTTTGTAAAGCTGTTTTTGAAAAAGAAATTAAAGCACAAGGCCTTTCTATTTTAGGATGGAGAGAAGTTCCTGTAGATTCTTCGCAATTAGGAGAAATAGCTTTAGCGTCCGAACCAAATATTGAGCAAATCTTCATTAGCAAAACCGAAGCCATTACCGAAGCCATTTTTAAAGCTAAACTGTATGCCGCTCGTAAAATTACAGAGCATGCCATTAGAAATTCAAAAATGTCCCAAAGTGATTATTTCTACTTGCCAAGCTTATCTAATACGACCTTAATATATAAAGGTATTATAATGCCCGAAGATATTGGGCCTTACTTTACAGATTTACAACAAGAAGATTTAGTAACACGTTTAGCTTTAGTGCACCAGCGTTTCTCAACCAACACCATGCCTGCATGGGAGTTAGCACAGCCTTTCCGTTTCATGTGCCAGAATGGTGAGATTAACACCTTGCGAGGTAACGTAAGTAGAATGCGTGTTCGTGAAGAAATAATGAAAAGTGATGTCTTCGGACCTCAAATAGATAAATTATTCCCTATTATATTACCAGGAAAGTCAGATTCTGCTTCTATGGATATGGTTGTGGAATTATTAACGCATACAGGACGTTCATTACCTGAAGTCATGATGATGATGATTCCTGAAGCATGGGAGAAACACAAAACCATGTCTAAAGAGCGTAAAGCGTTCTACGAATATAACGCTTGCCTAATGGAACCATGGGATGGCCCTGCTTCTGTACCGTTTACAGATGGCGATTATGTAGGGGCATTATTAGACCGTAATGGCTTAAGACCTTCAAGATATACGGTTACAAAAAGTGGCAAATTAATCATGTCTTCAGAAATTGGTGTCGTTGAAGTTGCTCCAGAAGACGTTGAAAGCCATGGACGTTTAGAGCCAGGAAAAATGTTCTTGGTAGACATGAACGAGGGACGTATTATTAATGATGAAGAAATTAAAAGTAAAATTGTTTCAGAAAGACCATATCAAGAGTGGCTTGACAAAACAAGATTACATTTAAAAGACATTCCTTATAATAATGAAACGTGCCCTATCGAGACTATCGATATAAAAACAAGACAACGTTTATTTAATTATACATTCGAAGATATTCAAGAAGTTATCACACCAATGGCAGTTGTTGGTAAAGAAGCTTTAGGTTCTATGGGTATTGATACGCCTTTGGCTGTTTTATCCGATAGACCTCAATTAATTTCAAACTATTTCAAACAATTATTCGCACAGGTTACCAATCCACCTTTAGATGGAATTCGTGAAGAAATTGTAACCGATATTAGTTTATCTTTAGGAAAAGATAGAAATATATTTAGCATTACAGAAAGACAGTGTAGAAAACTAAAAATTCAAAACCCTGTTATTTCTAATGCCGATTTAGAAAAAATAAGAAATATTTCCGTAGAAAGCTTTAAAGCTGAAACTATCGAGATGTTGTACCCAAAAGTGAAAGGCCTTAACGGACTTGAAGATGCTTTAGATGATATTATTGTACAAATAGAAAAAGCTTTATTAAGAGGAACTAACATTATTATCTTATCAGATAGAGGTGTAAATAAGGAGTTTGCTCCTATTCCATCTTTATTAGCTTGCTCTTATGTTAACCATCAAATGAACCGTTTACGCAAGCGTTCATATTTCGACATTATTATCGAATCTGCAGAACCTCGTGAGCCTCATCATTTTGCTACCTTATTTGGTTATGGCGCAAGTGCTGTTAACCCTTATATGGTAAACGAAATAATCAGAATGCAAGTTAAAGAAGGCTTCATTACTGGTATGGACGAGCAAAAAGCCGTTGATAATTTCAATAAAGCTATTGGAAAAGGTATTTTAAAAGTCATGAATAAAATAGGGATCTCTACGCTACACTCGTACAGAGGTTCTCAAATTTTCGAAATTGTTGGTTTCAACTCGCAATTTGTAGAAAAATATTTCCCATATACCGCTTCAAGAATTGAAGGTATTGGTTTATATGAAATTGAAAAAGAAATAACAGAACGTTATAAATACGCATATCCAGATACGTATATCGATAAACGTCTAGGACTAAATATTGGTGGCGATTATAGATGGAGACGTAATGGTGAACGCCACATGTTCAACCCAACAACCGTTGCTAAATTACAGCAAGCAGTTAGATTGAGCGACCAAGACAGTTATAATGTTTACGCAAAAGCGGTTAATGATCAAGCTGAAAACTTAATGACCATTCGTGGTTTATTTGAGTTTGATAATTTAGATCCAATTCCTATAGATGAAGTAGAACCTTGGACAGATATCGTAAAACGTTTCAAAACGGGAGCCATGTCTTATGGATCCATTTCAAGAGAAGCGCACGAAAATTTAGCCATTGCCATGAACCGAATTGGAGGGAAATCCAATTCTGGTGAAGGTGGAGAAGATAGAAAACGTTTTATTCCTGATGCCAATGGCGATAGCCGTAACTCTGCTATAAAGCAGGTAGCTTCAGGTCGTTTTGGAGTTACATCGCATTATTTAACGAATGCTAGAGAAATTCAAATAAAAATGGCTCAAGGTGCAAAACCTGGAGAAGGTGGTCAATTACCGGGCGAAAAAGTATTGCCTTGGATTGCTGCGGCACGTAATTCAACACCTTTTGTAGGATTGATTTCGCCACCACCACATCACGATATTTATTCTATTGAAGATTTAGCACAGTTAATTTACGATTTAAAAAATGCAAATCGTGAAGCTAGAGTTAATGTAAAATTAGTTTCAGAAGTTGGTGTAGGCACTATTGCTGCAGGTGTATCAAAAGCAAAAGCAGATGTTGTACTTATTGCAGGTTATGATGGCGGAACTGGTGCTTCTCCTTTAACATCTTTAAAACATGCCGGTCTTCCTTGGGAACTTGGATTAGCAGAAGCACAACAAACATTAGTATTAAACGATTTACGTTCACGTATTGTTGTAGAATGTGATGGCCAATTAAAAACAGGTCGTGATGTAGCAATTGCTTGTTTATTAGGAGCCGAAGAATTCGGATTTGCCACAGCACCATTAGTAGCTTCAGGATGTATTATGATGCGTAAGTGTCATTTAAATACTTGCCCAGTAGGTATCGCAACTCAAGATAAAGAATTACGTAAAAACTTTAAAGGCACACCAGAACACGTTATTAATTTCTTCTTCTATATTGCTGAAGAGCTAAGAGGTATTATGGCACAGTTAGGGTTTAGAACCATGGATGAAATGATTGGTCAAACTCATAAAATAAATGCCAATAAAGCCATTACACATTATAAAGCAAAAGGATTGGATTTATCCTCAATCTTACACAGACCTGCAGCTTATAATGAGATGACTGTTAAGAATACAGGAAAACAAGACCATAATTTAGCTAATGTATTAGATTTTACAATCTTAAAACATTCTAAAACAGCAATAACAAATAAAGTACCAACAACTTTAGAATTCCCTATTAATAATATAGACCGTTCGGTTGGTGCTATTATAAGTAACGAAATTTCTAAAGCGCACGGCCACTTAGGTTTACCAGAAAACACATTGAACATTAACTTCACAGGATCAGCAGGTCAAAGTTTCGGAGCATTTGGTGCTCACGGATTGACGTTCAACCTTGAAGGAAATACCAATGATTATTTAGGTAAAGGTCTATCCGGAGCAAAACTGATTATTAAGAAACCAGTCAAAGCAGATTTTATTGCAGAAAACAACATTATAGTTGGTAATGTATGCTTATTTGGCGCGGTTGAAGGAGAGGCTTATATTAACGGTATTGCAGGCGAACGTTTTGCAGTTCGTAACTCTGGAGCAACTACGGTTGTTGAAGGTGTTGGAGACCACTGTTGCGAATACATGACAGGAGGTAAAGTAATCGTTCTTGGAAGTACAGGTAGAAATTTTGCTGCAGGTATGAGTGGCGGTATTGCCTATGTATACGATCCAGAAAACAAATTTGTAAACGGATTGTGCAATACAGAAACTATCGATTTTGAAGATATTTTAGCCGAGGATGCTGCCGACTTAAAAGGGTGGATTGAGAAACATGTTCTATATACGGATAGTGATCTTGGCAGAAAATTATTAATGGATTGGGACAACAGCTTAAAACATTTTGTTAGAGTAATGCCTACGGAATACAAGAAAGCATTAGCACGTTTAGCAAAAGGAGAAGTAATGGTTGAAGAATTAGAAATAGCATAGCACAATGGGAAAAGTAACAGGTTTTAAAGAATTCGAAAGAAAAGATGAAGCATACAAGCCCGTAGAAGAGCGTGTAGAGCATTATAATGAATTTACAGTATCATTAAGCGATAAAGAAATCACTGAACAAGGGTCTCGCTGCATGGATTGCGGTATTCCATTTTGTCATAGTGGTTGCCCACTTGGTAATTTAATTCCAGATTTTAATCATATGGTGCACCAAGGCGAATGGCAAAAAGCCTCTTGGATATTACATTCAACAAACAATTTCCCTGAATTTACTGGTCGTTTGTGTCCTGCTCCATGTGAGCAAGCCTGTGTATTAGGGATTATTGAAGACCCTGTTTCTATTGAAAATATTGAAAAAAATATAGTAGAGCGTGCTTTTAAAGAAGGCTGGATTAAACCACAACCTCCAAAAACCAGAACAGGAAAAACCATTGCCATAGTAGGTTCTGGCCCTGCCGGTTTAGCCACTGCCCAACAATTAAATAGAGCAGGGCATACCGTTACTGTTTTTGAAAGAGATGATGCTGTTGGAGGATTATTACGCTATGGAATTCCTAATTTCAAAATGGAAAAAGGCATCATCGATCGTCGTGTTGCCATTTTAGAAGCAGAAGGTATTACGTTTAGAGTTAATGCTAACATTGGTGGCAATGTACCAGTAGAAGAGTTAAAAGCTTTTAATGCCACTGTTCTTTGTGGTGGTGCTACGGAAAGAAGAAGCTTACCAACACCTGGTATAGATGCTGATGGCGTTGTACAAGCCATGGACTTTTTAACCCAACAAACTAAAGTGCTGTTTGGTAAAAAGGTTGAAAATCAAGTAATGGCTACAGATAAAAACGTGATTGTTATTGGTGGTGGAGATACTGGTTCTGACTGTGTTGGAACATCAAACCGTCACGGTGCTAAATCGGTAGTTAATTTCGAAATTATGCCGAAACCCCCAGGACATCGTTCACCGACTACGCCTTGGCCATATTGGCCATTACAGTTAAAAACATCATCGTCTCATAAAGAAGGTGTTGAACGTAACTGGTTAATAAACACAAAAGAATTTATTACTGACGACAAGGGAAAACTTACCGCTTTAAAAACAGTAAATGTGGAGTGGGAAATGATTCCTGGAGAGCGTCCTAAATTAATAGAAATTGAAGGCACTGAAAAAACATGGCCGTGTGATTTAGCATTATTGGCACTAGGATTTACAGGCCCTGAAAGTACAATCGCAGATCAATTAGGACTAGATAGAGATGGACGTTCTAATTACAAAGCGGAATATGGCAAATACCAAACAAATGTTCCAAACATTTTTACAGCTGGTGATATGCGCAGAGGGCAATCATTAATTGTATGGGCTATTTCTGAAGGTAGAGAAGCCGCTAGACAAGTAGATATTTACTTAATGGGCAAATCTGATTTAACATCAAAAGATGTTACTGGCGATTTATTAGGAGTGCATTAATAGATAACAATATATTTAATAAAAAAAACGCGGACTTTTCAGTTCGCATTTTTTTTATTATCTAATTCCTACAACCCAGTCAATGCTTTTAAAAACCCTTAGAGCTGACTCATTTTTTAAAAAAACTTATTTCTTAGTTGATTAACTAATATTAGAATAAGTGTTTTATTAAATTACATCATTATTTTCTTATTAAATTACAGGAAAAAGAAAAACAATTCAACGAAAATTCATGTAGTTCGACCTATTTAGCTTTCGTGTTTATTCTTTTTATTTAAATTAACATTCCCTAAGAGTTCAAATTAATAATAAATGAAAAAAGAAATTATAATTTAATTTCATTGTTATTAACCATCCAAAAATTCATCTAAATGGAAATTTCAAGAAAGCTGTTTACTTTCTCGGCTCTACTAATTAGTATTTTATCATTTTCACAAGAAACCGCTACTGATATTAAATACAAGCGAAGTTCATTATACACCCTTATGCTTAGTGATAGCAATAGAGAGCACAGTGAAATTATTCAAACAACTTTCAAGAATGCCCCTATTCCCGATAAATTTAATGACCATATTATCGACATCAGAACTATTTCTAAAATTGATTCATTATCTATTGAGGAGTCTGATGAGGCTAATACTCAAAAAAAAAGTTTGTTGTCTGGAATGCCAAAATTTGGAGGAAAAAAGAAATTAAAAGAAAATCAGCAAATAGCGGTCTTTAATTATTTAGATAGTAGCGCCATTGCTAAATCCATGGTAACCAAGTGGTTTAATAGAAGTGACGCTGGTGGTTTTAATATGGATTTAATTGCCGAAAGAGGATCTTATAACGCATCTGATTTAGATATTAAAATTGCAAAAAACACAGAACGAGGTTATGCCCTTCTTGCTGATGCTGGAGAAGAGTTAATCAATAACACTTTTGTAATTGTTAACGATTTTAAATATACCAATAAAGAAGAAGTGGCCTCTAAAGCAAAAGGCTTACTTTCTATGGTAGCAACCTACACTGGAAACAGTGATATTGCCTTGGCGGCGGATGCAGCCTCACTTGGTGTGGGTGCTATGGGCAAAGGTTACATCATAAAAACAACAGCTTATTTATATAAACTTGTTTGGAATGAAGAGGTTGCTGCAACATTCTATAATGATTTTTGGACTGACGATGCTTCGCTTGATTTGGAAAAGAAAAAAGCCTTTGATGAAACCGATATATTTAAAATTGAATTGGTTGGAACAGAAACTTCTTGGGCAGACATCCAAAGTACTATATTAACAAAAAAATCTAATGAAGATTTAATTTCTGTAGCAACTGTAAGAGCTGTAGATAATGTTATAGCAAAACTTCAAAGAAAATACGAGACTTTTAGAACAAAATCACCATTATTAAGCGGCGACCCTTTATCAGCAAAAATAGGTTTAAAGGAAGGTCTAGAAAAAGGTGATAAATATGAAGTTTTAGAGCAAGTTATTAACAAAGAAGGTCTAACTGAATACAAACGTGTAGGGGTAATAAAAGTTGACAAAACTCATATTTGGGACAACAGATTTATGGCTGATGAAGAGGAGTCCAAATCCGAATTTGAATATACCACCTTTACAGGGTCAAAAAACAAGTATTTCTCAGGAATGCTTATCAGACAAATAAATTAATTCACTTAAATCATATTAATATGAAAAAACAAACTAACCTATAATGAGACAATTTTTATTTACTATAATAGTTTTGTTCAGTTCATTTTCTTTTTCTCAAGAAGACGAAAATTCTGAGAATGCAACTATATACATAGCTCGAGAATCTAGAAAAATTGGTGGTGTTCTTATGGCTTTGCACCCATACACTTTAGCAGCTAAGGCTTCTTCTAGTAATCCTAATACTTTTACTAATTATTTTATAGCAGACAATTCTAATATTATTGGAAAAATTTCCAGAGGGAATTATTTAAAATATGATTGCGCCCCTGGAGAACATGTTTTTAGTGCTTTTATTCCTCCTGTAAATAGTCAAAAGGCAAGAAAGGCAAGAAAATCTATTGGTTCTAAAAAGATTTATTTAAAGGCAGGCAATACATATTATTTAAAAACGAATGTTGATAAAGGTATTCATTTGATTGATGTATCATTTGATTCAAAAGAATTAATTGAATTTAAAGAAAAAATCGAAAAGAAAGAACCAGTAGAAGTCGATTATGCCGAGCTAGAGGAGCCACAAATTAAATATAAGCAAATTTTAACAGCAAGAGTTAACAGCCTTAACCCAGGGAATTTCGATAAAGCAAATTCTCTATTGGCTATAAACTCTTATGCTGTGCAAAGTCAAACAAGTGTAGCTTCTAGTGTAGATTATTCAAACATGACATTAGAAGAATTAAAAGCTGCCAAAACTAAAGCAGTTTCTGAAGAGAATTATACATTGGCAAGTATTTTAAAAGATTATATTTCAACAAAGAAGATTACCGTATCTGATTTAGAGGTTGAAAAACAAAAAGCAATTGCCGAAGAAGATTATGAGAAAGCAGAAATTTTAAAACGTAAAATAGGCCTAAGAAAAAAAGCTGAGGAGGATAAAAACGATCCGTCATTAGTAAGTATTTCTGGAGGAACTAATAAACGAGATAAAGCCCTAACAGATTTAATAGCAAACAAGCCTAAAAATCATTCTATAAAGCATGACAAAAATACAATTAGTAGTAATGCATTTTCTATAACAAAAAGAGGGGTAAAAAAAGATGCGTCAGATAGTACTAATACAGCTGTATACAGGCGTAGTTCTTTATATACACTTATGATAAACAACCCTGTTCATCAACACACCAATACTATTAAAAATACATTTGGTAATATTGATGTTCCTGAAAAATTTAATGATCACAATGTAGGCCCATATATTATAAGTACTCCTAATGAAGCTAAAGACAAAACTTATATTATTAATGATTTTCTATCTACAAATAATATCGCAAAGGAATTAGTTTCAAAATGGTTTAATAGAAGTGAAAAAGGAGGTTTCAATATGGATTTAATCTCTGAAAGAGGTTCTTACAACGCTACTGATTTAGATGTTAGTATAGCCTTAAATAATGAAAGAGGATTCGCTTTATTAACAGACGCAGGAGAGGAGTTAATTAAAAACACATTTGTAGTTGTTAATGACTATAAATATACTGATAAAGAAGAAATTGCAGAAAAAGCTGGCAAAGCATTAGGTTTTTTATCAACTGCAGCATCATTTGTCCCAGGTGGAAGCAATGTTTCTAACATTGCAACAGCTGTTCAAGTAGGAACCTCTATTGCAGGTAAAGGTTATGTTATAAAATCTACGACGTATTTATACAAATTAGTTTGGAACGAAGAAGTTGCAGCTACTTTTTATAACGATTACTGGACAACAGATAATGAATTTGAAGCTAATAAAAAGGAAGCTTTTGATAAATCGGATGCATTTCGATTAGAGCTAGTAGGAACAGAAAGTGCATGGGCAGATTTGCAAAGTTCTGTTTTTACTAAAAAATCCGATACAGATTTGATTTCTGTAGCTACGGTGAAATCTACCAATAAGTCCATAGCAAAGTTACAACGTAAATATGAGGTTTTTAGGACTAAATCACCTTTATTAAGTGGCGACCCTTTATCTGCAAAAATAGGCTTAAAAGAAGGTATAGAAAAAGGGGACAAATATGAAGTTTTAGAACAAATTATTAATAAAGAAGGCCTAACAGAATACAAACGTATAGGGGTAATAAAAGTTGACAAAGCTCATATTTGGGATAATAGATTTATGGCTGATGAAGAGGAGTCTAATTCCGAATTTGAATATACCACCTTTACAGGATCAAAGAATAAGTATTTCTCAGGAATGCTAATCAGACAACTAAATTAATTCACTTAAATTATATTAATATGAAACTAAAACACCCAATTGCAATATTATTCATTGTTCTGCTAGGTATGACAGCTAACGCCCAATGGAAAAAAAACAAAGCCAATGAAGACACAAAAATCTGGCGTTATGATTTAGAATGTGAAGGTATAGCAAAACAAGGCTCAAAGTTGGTAAAAGTATGGTCATACTCAAAAAACCCTAAACATGCCATATCTAGAGGCATGAAAAATGCCGTTCATGGCGTTATTTTTAAAGGTTATGCTGGTGGTGGGCAAGGATGCACTTCATTAAAGCCCCTAGTAAAGTCCGTAGACACTGAAGAAGAATTTAAAGAATTCTTCGAAGCATTTTTTGCTGATGGCGGTGAGTATCTAAAATACGTTTCCGCTGCAACTGATGGCAGTATAGCACCAGGAGACCGCTTAAAAGTTAGTAAGCGAGAATACAAAATAGGCATTATTGTAAACGTTCAGTTTGAGCAACTTAGAAAGCGTCTAGAAAAAGAAAACATTGTTAGAGGCTTAGCTTCTGGATTTTAATTTAAACAACGGAATCATGAAAAAAACAGTACAACTAATATTTTCAATTTTATTTTTATTAACAAGTGCTATGGTATTTAGTCAAGCTAAAAAACCAACACTTATGGTAGTACCTAGCGATGTATGGTGTAACACAAATGGTTACATGATGACTTTTAACGACCAAGGCTCCTCTGTTAAAGTACCCGATTACAAAAAAGCTTTTCAAGAAAATGCCGAAGTAATCCAAGTTATAAGCCATATAAATGGTATGATGGGCGAAAGAGGTTTTCCACTAAAAAACATGGAGTCTGTTATTAAAACATTAAATTCTAATATGGCTGAAGATAATTTAAGAAGTTCTAAAAACTCTGGGAGCGGAATTAATGAAAGCCCTATTGATGCTTTCAAGAAAGTTGCTAAAGCAGATATTATCTTACAACTAACCTGGACAGTTAATAAAACGGGGCCTAAAAAATCTGTTACATTTAATCTTCAAGGTTTAGATTCTTATACTGACAAACAAGTTGCAACTGCTGTTGGAACAGGTGCTCCTTCTTTTTCTGCAGAATTACCAGTATTGCTTTCAGAAGCTGTACTAGCACATATGGATAATTTTACCGAATCATTACAAATACATTTTGATGATATGTTTGAAAACGGAAGAGAAATAATTGTTCGCATTCAAAAATGGGATGATTGGGATGGTGATTTAGAAACTGAATTTGGCGATGAAGAACTGGGTTTTATTATTGAAGATTGGTTAGCCGAAAATACAGTTCAAGGCAGATTCAGCACTACCGATATGACTGAGAGTATGGCATTGTTTGAGCAAGTGAGAATTCCATTATACAATGAAAAAAATAGAGCTATCGATGCAAGACGTTACACAAGCGGATTAAGTAAGTTCTTAAAAAATGCACCTTATAACATACCAAACAAATTGGTAATGAAAGGGCTAGGTAGAGCTACCATCATTTTAGGTGGAAAATAATATAACTAAAGGTATTTAATAAACAATTTTAAGATGAAAAAAATAATATATACTCTAATGTTTTTTGTTGCTCCATTTTTAGGAGCACAAGAAAAAGATAATGGCATTACTCTAGGGGCTTACTTACCAGAACAATCTGAAGGTATTCCAAGCCATGCCAAAAACATGCTTAAAAATAAATTAGGTCGAATTATTACAGAAAATGGCATAAGTGATAATGTTTATAATTCACGGTTTATAATAACTCCTAATATAAATGTGCTTAGCAAAAACATAACAGGTACAGCACCAGCTATGATTGTTCTAAATTTAGACTTAACACTTTATATTGGTGATGGGATTGCCGGAAATTTATTTACTAGTCAATCACTTTCACTAAAAGGTGTTGGAACAAATGAGAACAAAGCATATATGGCTGCATTAAAACAATTAAAGCCAAAGAATCCAGAAATACAACGTTTCATTTCTAATGGAAAACAAAAAATTATTGATTACTACAATTCAAATTGTGGACTTATGGTGAAAAAGGCTCAAAATTTTGAAGCTCAAAATAATTTTGAAGATGCTTTATTAACATTAACCAGTGTTCCTGAAGCTAGTGATTGCTTTAATACCATTAAGTCCAAAATCAGACCACTCTACACAAAAACAATTGATAGGGACTGTAAAATAAAATTAAATGAAGCATCTGCTATTTGGGCAGCCAACCAAGATATAAATGCTGCAAACGAAGCAGGACTTTTATTGTCTTCAATAGAACCAACGGCTTCTTGTTTTTCTCAAGTAAAAGCATTGTATGCTAAAATAGCTACACGTGTTAAAGATTTAGGAGACAGAGACTGGAATTATGCTTTAAAAGTTTTAGAGGTAGAAGCCGATACGATTCAAGCAGCTAGAGATGTAGGCATGGCTTATGGTAAAAACCAACCAGAAAGTGTTACTTATAATGTTAGAGGGTGGTATTAAAAGATCGTTTATTTAAATCTACAAAAATATAGCCTAGTCCTTTTGAAAACACATTATCAATCAAATTACCTGATAATACCAAAGTTTTAAAAACAACAATTTATAACAACATCGGGCAAACAGTTTATGCTGATTTAGAAGATAAAAACACTCTAGAATTATCACATCTTATAGGTGGGATATATATTTTAATAGAGCTCAGTATTTAAATACGTATCTTTAAATCAACAAAGTGATAGTTTTATGGATATTTTTAAGGGTCAAAATCTTCTAGAGTTCTCTGATCGGTTCAAAACCGACGAAGATTGTAAGGAATACTTAGCTTCAGTGAAGTCTAAATCTAATTATAAGTGCTTGAAATGCAATCACACTGCTTGCCAGGTCCGAAAGGATTTTGCAAGACAATGTAATATATGTGGGCATATTGAATCGGCTACTGCCAATACGCTCTTCCATAAGGTTAAGTTTGGGGTTAGAAAAGCATTTTTCATTTGTTTTGAGATGTCGACGACCACAAAGAGCCTATCCGCTAGCTACATGGGCGTACGCTATGAAAATCAATGATTTTTCTGCCCAATCCTTACAATACATTTTTGTTGACCATATTAGCCGTAAGGCTAATGTAACAACTGACCAATGGAGGGGATATAGGCCAAAAAGGCATATAACATTACCCAAATACCGAGCAATAACGGGATGAACTTTAAAGCTCTCCATACGATGATACACCAGGTTAAATCTTGGATCAGGACAACCTATTCTTGGGTAAGCGATGAGAACCTAAATAGATATTTTAATGAGTTTTGCTTCAGAATAAACAGGTCTCAAAGCAAATCTACGATCTTCAACAACCTAATAACGAAAATGGTTCTAGGAGATAAAATATATCACAAAGAATTAATAAGTAACTAACTACTGACCTCTATAATTTAAATTTAGAAACCAATCAAGGTAAAGGCTCCTTTAAAATCATAAAGAAGTAAATTGCAATTCCTAATTATTGGTAGCTATGTAATTCACAGCAATCATTTATAACCTGAGTTCGACCTAAGAAAAGCAAGTTTTAAGCATAGAAAAAGCAGAATATTTAACATATTAAAGTGTTGAATTTCAATATTTTAAAAGACATTCTACTTATGATCTCTAAAGATAAAATTACAGAAATTTTTTGTTCTATCGATGATTTTTGCCTTGTTTTTGAACCTACTTTAGTAAAACGACAGCTTTCCACAGGAAAAAAGACCAGAAATCGCAAATTCAAGATGTCAACCAGCGAGATAGTGACCATTACGGTTTTGTTCCATTCAAGCGGAATAAGGGCCTTTAAACACTTTTATATAAACTATGTTCAAGAACAGCTCCAGCAAGAGTTTCCAAACACGGTCTCATACAATCGTTTTGTTGAGCCAATGCAGTCCAACCTGCTACCATTGACCCTTTATATGAAGACTTGTTGTTTAGGCCAATGCACAGGTATTTCGTTTATAGATTCTACCCCTATACGTGCCTGCAACAAAAAACGAATAAAGCAGAACAAGGTATTTAAGGATATTGCTTCCATAGGCAAATCCACCATGGGCTGGTTTTATGGTTTTAAGCTTCACATCATTATAAACGATAAGGGAGAACTACTTGATTTCGTTATCACTCTAGCCAATGTGGATGATAGAGCGCCTTTAAAAGGGGATAACTTTCTGAAGAAAATATTAGGTAGTTTATATGCCGATAAAGGTTACATATCCAAGCAGCTGTCAGCCTTGTTGTTCGATCAGGGACTGCACCTTGTTGCCGGTATCAGAAACAATATGAAAAATGTGATGATGACCATGAGAGATAAAATATTGCTCAGAAAACGGTCTGTTATAGAAACTATAAATGATCAACTAAAAAACATAGCCCAAGCTGAACATTCCAGACATAGAAGTTTTGGTAATTTCATTACCAATTTAGTAGCCAGCCTTATTGCCTATTCGTTTCAAGAAAAGAAACCAAGTATTAAATTTGAAACGCAAAATACAGCGCAATTAGCTCTTTTTTACTAAATTCTTAAGTCGAACTCAGGTTTATAATAAAAAACACGAACTTTTCAGTTCGCATTTTTTATCTTTATTTAGCTTTCCGCATAAACTCCTCAGCTTTTTCAACCATATTTTTGCTACCGCAAATAAAAGGTACACGCTGGTGCAATTCGGTTGGCTCAATGTCCATGGTTCTTATAAAACCATCACTAGATTTACCATTAGCTTGTTCAGCCAAAAATGCCATAGGATTACATTCGTATAACAAACGCAATTTCCCGTTAGGGTTTTTTGAACTCTGTGGATATAAATAAATCCCACCTTTTATCATGTTTCTATGAAAATCTGAAACCAAAGACCCAATATATCTAGAGGTATACGGTCTATCTTCTTCCTCAAGCTGGCAGTATTTTATATAATTTTTTATGCCTTGAGGAAAGTGGATATAATTCCCTTCATTAACCGAATAAATAGTGCCGTCTTCAGGAAATTGCATTGCAGGATGTGATAAATAAAATGAACCAATTGCTGGATTTAAAGTAAATCCGTTTACGCCATCACCTGTGGTATAAACAAGCATCGTAGATGTACCATATACAATATACCCTGCTGCAACTTGTTCACTTCCCTTTTGTAAAAAATCTTCTAGTGTTACTGGTGTCCCAACTGGAGTTACACGTCTATAAATCGAAAAAATGGTTCCAACTGAAACATTTACATCAATATTAGAAGATCCATCTAAAGGATCAATCAATACAATATATTTGTTTTGGTGGTTTTCATCTTGACTATTTATTGCTATAAAATCATCTTCTTCCTCACTAGCAATTCCACAAACAATATTCCTTTTGGTTAGCGTTTGGATAAATTTTTCATTGGCATAAACATCTAACTTTTGCTGATCCTCACCTTGAATATTAGTATCACCGGCCGCACCTATTATATCAACCAATCCAGCTTTGTTAACTTCATGATTTACTACTTTAGCGGCTAATCTAATCGAATTCAAAAGGCTAGATAATTCGCCTGAAGAATATTTGAATGACGATTGATTTCCAATAATAAACTCTCCTAAAGTTTGTTTTTTGTGAGACATAAAGATTATTTTTTTGTTCGTACAAATATCCAAAAATTTTAATAAACTATAACGTTTTCGTGTAATATTATTACTTTTAGATAATGAACTTTCAACTATATTTGACTTAATTATAAAAACTATGAATTATATAATTAGAGACGCGAGAAAAAAGGATATGTCTCAAGTGCTTCATTTAATTAAAGAATTGGCTGTTTTTGAGAAAGAACCCGATGCTGTTGAAGTTTCTGTTGAAGATTTACAGAAAGATGGTTTTAGTTTGCATCCTGCTTTCCATTGTTTTGTTGCAGAAGCCGATTCAAAAATAGAAGGCATTGCATTAATTTATAACCGTTATTCTACTTGGAAAGGCAAAATTCTGCACCTAGAAGATCTAATTGTCAGCAAGTCCATGAGAGGTTCCGGAATGGGAACAGCACTTTTGGACGAGGTGATTAAATACGGACACCGTTTAGGTGTTAAACGCATTAATTGGGAAGTTTTAGATTGGAATGAACCTGCTATTGCCTTTTATGAAAAAAAGGGGGCAAATGTTATGCGCGATTGGGACGTGGTCCAATTAAGCGAAACAGGCATTAAAAATTATATAGCAAAACTATAATTGGTATAACATGCAAGTATTTAAGTTTGGAGGCGCTTCTGTAAAAGACGCAAAAGCAGTAAGGAATTTAGCCTCGGTTTTACAAAAAATAGGCTACAAAAACACTTTGGTTGTGGTTTCTGCTATGGGAAAAACAACAAATGCTCTAGAAGTAGTAATCAAAAATTATTTTGAAAATACATCTGAATTACAAAGTGCCCTCCAAGATGTAAAAAAATACCATAATGAGATTTTGTTTGACTTATTCGATTCCGATAGTCTCGATAGCTATCGGGATCGGAACGAAAATCATCCATCCTTTAAAAAAATAGCTGTTTTTTTTGATGAACTAAACAACTTTTTAAAAACCAATAAATCGCCTGATTATAATTTTGTTTATGATCAAGTAATCGGTTATGGCGAATTAGTTTCCACAACCATTATTAGCGAATATTTAAGCACTATAGGCTTAAAAAATAATTGGATTGATGTCCGTAATCAGATCAAAACAGATAACTATTATAGGCGAGCTAATGTAAATTGGGAAGACACACAACATTTAATAACATCAAAATTCAATACGGGCATATTAAACATTACACAAGGGTTTTTAGCTAGCGATGCTAATAATTTCACAACAACACTTGGCAGAGAAGGTAGCGATTATACAGCGGCCATATACGCCTATTGTTTAAATGCTGAAAGTGTTACGATCTGGAAAGACGTTCCGGGGGTTTTAAATGCAGACCCTCGTTATTTTGAAAATGCGCAATTGCTCAATGAGATATCCTATAGAGAGGCTATTGAACTAGCTTTTTTTGGTGCTTCGGTAATTCATCCAAAAACCTTACAGCCTTTGCAAAGAAAAGAAATTCCTTTATATGTAAAATCCTTTTTACATCCAGAAGCACCAGGAACAAAAATTGGCAAAAACGTGACCCTGGACCCTATGATTCCATGTTTTATTGTAAAGAAAAATCAAGTTTTGATTTCATTATCCTCTTTAGATTTCTCATACATTGTTGAAGAAAATATTAGCGAAATTTTCAGCATTTTGCATCTGTACAAAATGAAGGTTGACGTCATTCAAAATTCAGCCATTAGCTTTTCGGTTTGCGTTGATAATATTTATAACAATCTTGACAAACTATTGCATCATTTAAAGGCAAAATTTAAAGTCGATTGTAATAAAAACGTATCGCTTTACACCATTCGTCATTATGATCAAAATGCTATAAATCAAATTGAAACTGGTAAAACCGTGTTGTTAAAACAATTAACACAAGAAACTGTTCAAGTAGTAACCAGTAGCAACTAAATGGTTTATTTAGTACATTTACACACATGACCAAACGACAAGATACAGGGTTAGTAACCGCCAAGGAAGTTGCCAAAGCCATCCAACTAGACAAATATGGCTTTATTGGTACTTTTATGGGTTGGCTTTTAATGAAAGCCCTTAAAATATCTACTTTAAATAAATTTTATAAACGCAATAAGCATCTTGAAGGTGTAGACTTTTTGGATAGCATTTTAGAAGAATTCCAAATTAAGTTCGAAATTCCTGAAGAAGATTTAAAACGTTTACCAAAAGAAGGTCCATATATAACAGTATCAAATCATCCACTTGGAGGAATAGATGGTATTTTACTTTTAAAATTGATGCTGGAACAACGCGGTGACTTTAAGATAATTGCCAATTTTTTGTTGCATAGAATAGAACCTATGAAACCTTTTATCATGCCTGTAAACCCTTTTGAAGACAGAAAAGATGTGAAATCAAGTATAGCAGGATTTAAAAATTCTCTTTTACATTTAAGAGACGGTCACCCATTGGGTATTTTCCCTGCTGGGGAAGTGTCAACATATCGCGATGGTAAATTAGTGATTGACAGACCTTGGGAAGAAGCTGCCATGAAATTAGTTAAAAAGGCTGAAGTTCCAGTAGTTCCTATTTACTTTCATGCAAAAAACAGTAAATTATTTTATAAGCTATCCAAAATTAGCGACACGTTTAGAACCGCAAAATTGCCATCTGAAGTACTCACACAAAAACGACGAACCATTAAGGTTAGAATTGGAAAACCTATTTCGATTACCGACCAAAAAGAGCATGGCACATTAGATGAGTTTTCGGAATTTTTAAGACGGAAAACCTATATGCTATCTCATGCTTTTGAAGATAAACCAAGAATACTAGACAACATTTCATCAACATTAAAAACACCTAAGGCACCAAAAAGCATCGTAACACCTGTTGAAAACGGGTTAATGACCAAAGAAGTTGATGCGCTTAGAAAAGGAGATTCTAGGCTTTTACAAAGTAAAAATTATGAAGTGTTTCTAGCTCAAGCAGATAAAATACCGAATATCCTTCGTGAAATAGGGCGTTTACGTGAAATCACATTTAGAGAAGTTGGCGAAGGCACCAATGAAGCTATTGATTTAGATACATTTGACAACTATTACCACCACATGTTTTTATGGGATAATGAAAGTAAAGTACTTACTGGGGCTTACCGAATGGGCCTAGGCTCTAAGATTTTTGAACAACACGGTATAGACGGCTTTTATTTGCAAGATTTATTCAGGTTTGAACCTGAACTATACAAAATGATGAGCCAATCCATTGAAATGGGTCGTGCATTCATCATCAAAGAATATCAACAAAAACCCATGCCGTTGTTTTTACTTTGGAAAGGTATTGTGCATACTACATTGCGTTATCCTGAACACAAGTATTTAATTGGTGGCGTAAGTATAAGTAATCAGTTTTCAAATTTTTCAAAATCATTGATGGTTGAGTTTATGAAATCGCATTACTACGATCCTTACATAGCACAATACGTACACCCTAAAAAAGAGTTTAAAGTAAAATTAAAAGACGCCGATAAAGATTTTGTTTTTGATGAAGCCGAAGCCGATTTAAATAAGTTTGACAAGTTTATTGACGAAATTGAACCAGGAGCCTTGCGCCTACCTGTGCTACTAAAAAAGTACATTAAACAAAATGCCCGTTTAGTTGCTTTTAATGTCGATCCTCTTTTTAATAACTCTGTTGATGGGTTGATGTACATCCGGATTTCCGACTTGCCCGAAAGCACTGTAAAACCGGTAATGGAAGAGTTTCAAGCCGAATTGGAACGAAAGTTTACGGAGAATAATGAGGGCTAATCTATTACTTTCTCTAAACTTAAATTTTCTTTAACAAACGCATTAAAATACCCTTTAATTTTTTCTCTTGCTTTTAAAATGCAGCATGTTTTTCTTCATCTGACCCTTACAATTTAGAAATATTGTAGAAATTATGATGTAATCGTATGGGCGTTCTTACTTGTTATGTACGGACAGTTTTCGTTAGCATGAATGCAAACGGTTATGATATAATCAAAATCTACCTCAGCGTATTAATCAACATGATTAGAAGTATGGTGGTCGATATTTAAACCATCTCTTTCATGATAGACAAAGTTTCAGGCTTTAAACCATGGGTTTCAATACCTGCACTATTCACGTTTACTTTTCTATTATCAAAAAATTGTTTAAATAGCCATGTGCCATTTGGCTTCTACAAAAGTTTCCTGTGCATAATACCAATTGTTTGTCAATAATAATTTTTTGTCATGCCTGCAAAGACAGGAATCTTATATATTAAGCTAAGATTTTGATATACAGATTCTCACGTCCTTAAAAAAAAGTGAGACTCTGTATTCACGTTTTACTTAGCAACAATTTCCATTTGGAGAACAACAAGGCTCATCACTATCTAAAGCAGGATCTAAAACTTCAGGAACTCCACAAAGTTCTTTGGCTTTACAGTCTGTTTTTTCGATCGCCAATTTAACTATTAAGTTGTTTTCTTGTATTTCAAAATCGTTAACAAATAGTTGTGCTGTATTAAAGATTGCGTTACTGTATTCCAATTTTAATTCTGAATCCAAAACATAGGGTTTCATGGTTCCTACTTTTTTGAGAATAGCCAATGCTTTGTGAACGGTCATGTATTCCGTTTTATCCAGTTCGTTCGGACTTTCCCAAAGTTGAATAATAGTTTCTTTCCAAGCATCTGTTTGCGACCCACAATCTACAGAGTCTACTGTAATGTGCTTTACTTCTGTAATATGATAATTAGCACCAACAAATAAATTTGGAGCATATTCAAACAATAAAGATTTGTCTTTATGTTTCTCTAGTACGTTAAAAAATTCTTGAGTTTTCATAATTATTGGATTTTATACCATATACCAATTAGTGCCTAACAGCAGTTGGATGTAGTTTTGTTAAAAAATGAATTAAATAATGATTGGAATTCCTGAAAGCGTTCTAAATTTAAACAATAGCAAATACTCTTTCCTTCAAAATTACCTTTCAATAAACCTGCGTCATTTATAACCTTTAAATGCTGAGAAATGGTAGGTTGTGACAGCCCTATTTCATCTACAATATCATTACAAATACACGACTTCTGTTTACTTATGAATTGTAAAATAGAAATACGAGCAGGATGTGCAAATACTTTGGCAATAATTGCCATTTTATTAATACTCTCCGAATAAATATTGAGTTTTGATGCTCCCATAACTTTAATTTTATTTACAAATATATAAATAAAAAGTAATATTGCAATATTACAATTATATAAATTAAAAAAAACCAAAAACAATTCACTTTTTTATTTTTTACAAATGTCACGTCCTGAAATAGTTTACACCAAAAATTATTATATAAAAAGATTACAGTTTAACCTTTAAATTACAATTAGTTCAAGAGATTGAGCAAGGTTTTTTTTAATACTAACTCTATAATTTTAATTAGCTAAAGATTTCCCCATATAAAAGTCTAAGACTTTAGTCTTAAAAACAAAATTATACTTGGCATTTAAAAAAGAAGATTGCGCGTTAATCAATCTATTTCTAACTTGGTCTAACTCAAAAGACGTGCTTACTCCTAAATCGTATTTTTCTTGCTCGTTTTTAAAAGCTTCTTCTTGAGCCGTCATGGATGTACTTGAAGCTTCATATTGTTTTAAAGACGCTTTAGCATCGGCATAAGCCTGTTCTATATTGGTAGTTAATGTCTGCTTTTCTTGCTCTAAAGCCAAGCTTGATTTTTCTTTATTAATTTTAGACCTATTGACATTGGCGTCCTTTCTAAATCCTGAAAATATGGGAATACTTAAATTAAATCCAAAGTTATATCCTAAATTATTTTCTAATTGTTCGCCAAAGCCATTTGGTCTAAGCTCTGTAATCATTCCTGTATTCTGATCAAAAACAGGAATAATATCATCTTGACCTTGAATATGTTGGTAAGACGTTCCTAATCCAGCTCCAAAAGTTAAAGTAGGATAATATGAACTTTTAGCAATAGCAATATTAAATGCTGCATTCTCAACATTTAATTCAGCATTTTTTATTTCCGGTCTGTTAGCTAAAGCATAAGATAGAATTTCATTTGTACGGTTATAAGTTAATACGGCATTAGTTAAATCTATGAGAATATTTTCTATATCGAAACCATCTTTAGATACTTGCAATATTTGAGATAGATTTAAAAGTGATAAAGCCACGCTATTTTGTGTGTTCACCAAACGTTCATTATCCGTTGCTAATTGAGATTGAGACACCAATAAGTCTGCTTTTGGTCTTACCCCAGCATCAACTAAGTCCTGTATTTGGTCTAAACTTTTTTGACTAATTGCTATTTGTTCTTCAGCTAATTTTAATGCCTCTTTATTCAGCAAAATATTCAGATAAGCATTAACAACATTTAATGACATATTGTCTTTTAAAATATCCAATTGAAGTTGACTGGTCTTTAATCCTAATTGTGCCTGTTTGTATAGGTTTACATTTTGAAAACCATTAAAAATGGTTATTCCAGAACTTATTCCAAAGCTATTCCCTCTTGAATCTCTTGATATCCTGCTACCATCATTCCCAATAAATGACCCGAAATTAAAATTTTGTGACGCTGAGCCACTAACGGTTGGTAAAAAATTGGCCTTAGCAGTAGTCATATTTTCCTCTGCGATTAACCCGTCCAATTGCATTTGCCTAACAGTAATATTATTTACTAATGCATAGTCAACACACTCTTGTAATGTCCATTTTTTTTGTTGTGCAGATATAGAAAAACACGTGATTAAAGATATTGATATAATTAAGCAGTTTTTCATCCTTGGTTTTATAAAATTAGTCATTCTCTTCACCTTCCTCATCGTCGTTATCTTTTGATGCTTTATTCCAAACTTTAATTTTGTCGCCATCTTTAAGGCCTTCAGTAATTTCAACGTTAATACCATCAGAAAGACCTAATTCAACTTTTTGTTTTTTGAATTTGCCATCTTCTCCTTTTATTTCGACAAAAGGTTTCTCAGTAATTCTATTATATTGCAATAAAGCTTCTTTAACAGCAAACACACTGTCTTTACTTTCAATCTCAATTTCCGCATTAGCGCTGTAACCAGCCCTAATATTTAAAGAGGTTTCAATTTTTACATCTGCCTTAATTTTAAATTGTACAGCTCCAGCACCATCCTTAATCCCTTTAGGTGCAATAAAAACTAATTTTCCTGGCAATATTTTTTCATCAAGGGCACCTATAACAATGTTAATAGGCTTTCCTTCTTCTAACTTATCAACCTCAGACTCATCAACTTGCCCTTCAAAAATCATTTTATTCATATTAGCAATTGTAGCAATGGTTGTTCCTGCATTAAAATTATTACTCTGAATAACCTGGTCTCCCATTCTTACAGGAATTTCTAATATAGTTCCAGAGATTTGTGAAATAATATTGGTATTAGCTAATCGTTGACCAGAAATAGACCCTTGACGAATAATTTGATAATCATTTTGTGCTTGGCTTAAATTCTCCTTTGCTTGATTTAATGATAACTCACTATTCTCAAAATCTTGTTTTGATATCACACCTTTATCAAAAAGCATTTTATTTCTTTTAAAGAGTGTTTTGGCATTATCAAAAGATAGTCTTGATGAATTTACCCTACTATTGGCACTAGTCAAGGCCTGCTCATTTGGAACTATTCTTATTTTTGCAATTAAATCTCCTTTCTCAACAAAATTACCTTCCTCTACTAAAATAGCATCAACAATACCTGAAATTTGGGGTTTGAGCTCTATTTCTTCTTCAGGATTTAAACCTCCAGTAGCTACCACTTTTAAGTTAATTGAAGTATAGAAAGGTTCTTCAACCATAAAGTCTTCTATATCTTTTGCATTAGCATCTTTAAAATATTTTAATACCACCGCAAATAAAAGTAATGCTATAATTCCGATAATAATTTTTACTGATTTATTCATTTGGTTATTCTTATTTTATTAATTTGTCAAATGGTGCTTCTATATCGAGTTGATTATAATAACAATATTCAAGTTATAGAAGGTTCATTTTTATTTGTTTTTTATTCTTCTCTTAATGCGTCAATGGGCTTAACGCTAGTTGCCTTACTTGCTGGTATTAGACCAATTAATGTTCCTAGTATGACCACAATAAATAATGCAAAAAACACTATAGCAATAGAAACAGATGGATTTCGCATCCATGGATTATCGCTATTTAACATGGCTCTATTCATCAATATTAAAATTAATCCACCACTTATAATTCCTATAAACCCAGCGACTAAAGCCATGGTAACAGATTCTACTATTATTTGTCTTTTAATAACTATTGGGGTTGCTCCTAACGCTCTTCTTATCCCAATTTCTTTGGTCCGTTCTTTTACAGTAATTAATAATATGCTTCCAATAGCAAACACGCCTGCTATCAATGTGGCTATCCCTACAAACCAAGTTAAAAATTGCATGCCTGTTAGAAACCCTGTTATCCTACCAAACCGTTCTCCAAGGTTAAAACCACTAAAGGCTCTGTTATCATCAGGATGTACATCATTCATGTTTTTTAGCAACAGTTTAGTGTCTGATTCTATCTGATTAATATCATAATCCGAATGCCCTGTAACCATCATCCAATCCACTATTCCTCCACGATTATAAATTTGTTGAAAGGTTGTAAATGGGATCATATAATTTATTTGTGGCCCACCAAAATTCACAACAGTATAAACGCCTATAACCTTAAAATTTATACTTCCAACAAGAACGATTTCCCCAATAGGATACTCATCTTTTTGAAACAACTGCTTGTAAACATCCTCAGATATAAGTATTACTTTTTTATGGTCATCAATATCACTTTGATTAATAAAGCGCCCCCACAGTAAATTTTGTTTTGCAACAACGTCTAAAAGGGGGAAATCCCCAGTTCCTGTGAATGAGCCTGACAACGTTTTACGGGTTATGGTTGAATTTCCCATATTTCTTGGAACAACAAATTCTACACCTTCTATGTTATCTTGAATTTTTATAACATCTTCAATTTTAAGAATTACTGGTCGTCCAGTCTCATAACCCTTAAAGGGCATACTTGTTTTTCTTCCAAAAACAAAAACACTATTGGTAGCAAAATCTTCAAATATTAAATTGAAGTTATTTTCAATACCTCTAGCGGCACCCAATAACCCTATAAGCAACAATATGCCCCACCAAACACCAACCATGGTTAAAACGGTTCTAAGCATGTTTTTTCTTAGGCTAGAAGACACCTCTGCCCAAGTATCTTTGTCAAATAAAAATTTAAACCAATTAACCATTCCTTAATGCAATTATAGGTTTAATTTTAGATGCTCTTTTAGCTGGAAAAAACCCTGCTAAAGCCCCTGCTGCTATTAAAATAAAAGTTGCTGTAATTATAATATTAGAATGCACTTCTGGATTTGTTATAAAATATGCTTCTAAGCTTGGCCCTATCCACTTTAATACGCCAACACCAATAAGCAATCCCACATAACCAGAAATGGCAGTTATAATTATAGATTCTAATAATATTATAGACACAATAGATTTTGGTGATGCTCCCAAGGCTTTTCTAATCCCAATTTCTTTAGTACGCTCTTTAACAATAAAGATCATGATATTACTTATCCCAACAATCCCCGCAATTAAAGTCCCCAAACCAATTATAATGATTAAAAGCCCCAATCCTGATGTCATCATATCTATGCCTTTGGTGCGTTGTGCCATATTATTTACCCTAATAGCACGTTGATCACTGGGTGCAACTATTTTGCGTTTCTTTAATGCTTTGGTGAGCTCCGTACCGAATGCTAAGGCATCATCTATGCTCATATTTCGGTTATAGGTTAAACTGATATTACGTAGCTTATCATCTCCGATGTAAAGATTCTGAAGTGTCGTAGTAGGTATATACATTAAACGCTCTTGTTGGTCACCGCCATTATCCGTAAAAACGCCTACTACTTTAAATTGGATACCTTCTAAATCCAAATATTGTCCTATTGCCGAGGTTTTAAAAAACAAATCTTCTTCGACTAATCGACCAATTACTATTATTTTTTTATTGTTCTTATAATCATTTAGATTGATAAATCTGCCTTCTTTAATTTCAACCTTTTCAATAAACTGATAGTCTGGAGATACACCAGTTAAATTATAGTTTCCTTTTTCGTAGTTTGACTTTACATCACGAAAACTCCCTAACTTTCCTGAGATATATTCTATTTTATCTTTAAACTCATTTTTAATATATTCATAATCTGTATTATCATATAAAATTTCTCGTCCCGATTGAAGTCCCTTATATGGTTTTGATGTACTCGCCTTTTCTATATTAATGATATTATCTGCAGTTTTAATAAAAAGTGCATCAAACGTGTTTTCCAAGCCATTGGCAATTCCAAAAAGAATAGTAAATAACAAAATAGCAAAAGCCACGGTAAAACCAGAAAGCAAACCTCTAGTTCTATTCTTATTTATACTTTGAAATATTTCCCGCCAAAGGTCTAGATCAAACATACGCTGAAGCCCTAACTTGATTTACTTTTTTATCTTCCATAATAACCCCATCGCGCAGTCTTACAATACGCTTGCACATATTAGCGATATCTTCTTCATGGGTTACCATTAAAATAGTTTTGCCTTCATCATTTAATTGTTGAATAAATTCCATGATTTCATATGAAGTATTCATATCTAAAGCTCCCGTAGGCTCGTCTGCCAATAATAATTTAGGGTTTGAAGCTAATGCTCTAGCAATAGCAACCCGTTGATTTTGCCCTCCAGAAAGTTCTTTTGGTAAATGGTGTGCCCAATCTGCTAGCCCAACTTTTTCCAAATGAAACATGGCTAATTCTTGGCGTTCTTTACGTTTCATCCCTTGATAGTACAAAGGCAGTGCTACATTCTCTAATGCATTTTTATAATTAATAAGATTGAAAGACTGAAAGATGAATCCTAAAAACTTATTACGATAAACAGCTGCTTTTTTTTCTGTTAAGTTAACGATAGGTAAGCCATCGAGAATATATTCTCCTGAATCTGCTTCGTCCAACATGCCGATGATGTTAAGCAGAGTAGATTTTCCAGACCCCGAAGACCCCATAATAGCAACCATCTCGCCATCCTCAACCTTTAAATCGATTCCTTTTAAAACATGAAGACTAGAATCACCTATGGGATAGGATTTATGAAGTTGACGAATTTCTAACATTATCTTAATATATTTAGTGAAGCAAAATAGTCTTTGTAGTAAGACTTGCAATGCAAAGAAATGTTACAAAAAAAGGATATAAAACTTTTTATTACTTTTTTAACGTATTGTACTTTCTATAAATGAAATAGCCAATGCCAGCTACAAGGATATAAGGGATTGCCATTAGGTAAACGATGCCGTCGTTGATACCTTCAGCTGTGGCTTGACCTTCTTCACTTTCTAAAACCGCCCTGCACATAGCACATTGGGCATTGGTCTCTATAATAAAGAGTAACGAAAAAAGAAAAAAGATGATTTTACGTTTCATTTTAAATTTTAAACCTTTTTGTATTTAAAAACCCTTCCGACTTTAATTTCTTAGGAAATTAAATCCACCTTCCCTTAAAAAGAGAATGAATTTTAAATATCCCGCTATTCAGCGGAATTAATTCAATTTACTATTTTTAGTTCACAGTACCTACTTCTTAAAACAGCCTTTCATTAATAATATGGCGAAATCATAATATAGACTATTACGCCTGTTATTGCGACATACAACCATAACGGAAATGTAATTCTTGCTATTTTTTTGTGCCTTTCAATATTATTAGTAATAGCTCTTACATATGTAATTAACACAAAAGGAATTACAATTACAGACATGACTATATGTGTTAATAACACAAAATAATAGAAATATTTTACAAAACCTTCGCCCCCAAACTTTGTAGAATCGCTCGTCATGTGGTAAGCTATGTACAGCACCAAAAACAAGATTGATAATGCAATGGCAAACTTCATTAATCTTTCGTGACGTTTTATTTTTTTATTTTGAATGGCTATGAATGCTAAAACTAAAACCAATGCCGTAAGCGCATTTATACTTGCGTAAATAGGAGGCAAAAACACGGGTAGTTCTACATCAATCTTAATACCGAAAAGTGCAGCAACCGCAAGCGGAATTACGATAGATAAAACCACTATTAGCTTATTATATTTTTTATCGTTTAAAATAGGTTTAGACTTATTCATTAAGCAGTTTTTTAATATCTTCTTTTAGTGCGCTAATTTCTTCTTTCACGCCGTCGTCATCAACTTGTTCTTCTTCCGAAACTATACCTCTGTAATAAATTATAGGGTTTCCAAAATGGTCTTGTCGTGAGCGTATAAATCCATTTTTATCAATTAAAGCAAAGTTTCCAGAATGTTCAAAACCACCGGCAACATCTTCCTCTTCCGCAGTATATAAATTAAATCCTTCGTTTGATAATTGATAAATTTTTTCTTTATCTCCAGTCATTAAATGCCAATTAGGATTGGTTACACCGTAATATTCGGCATACGCTTTAAGAACTTCCGATGTATCATGATTTGGATTTATGGTGAATGATGCCACTCCAAAGTCCTCAAAATCTTTAAATGTGTTTTGAATCTGAATAAGGTTGGCATTCATTCTAGGACAAATAGTTGGGCAGGTTGTAAAAAAGAATTCTATAACATACACTTTACCTTCGTAATCTCTATTGGTTATGATTTCACCATGTTGATTAGCAAAAGAAAATGCAGGCACCTTTTTAGGCACACCATTAATTTCAATAAACGCTAAATCTGAAACAGTGGTTTTTTTATCATCTGAAAAATCGCTTCTGCTTTCGTTTCTAATAATATCCTTATTAGAGATTCTATCCACAATTTTCGGAATAAATATAATTCCAAAAACAAGAATGATAAAAGCAATACCTATGTACGAATAATTGGTTTTGTTGCTCATTTTTTTTAATTAAAAGGATTTCGACTCTGCTACCATTGACTTTATTTACAACTATTTATTCATTAGCGTGTTAGAAAACACCCCTAAAGTCCCCTCGAGGGGACAATCCAAACCAAGAAACACAACATAGAGTTTATAAAAAACTATTCCGTAAACTATCTTTGATATCTTTTGTAACTCATTTTTACAATTTTAATTTGGCACTTCGACTGCACTCAGTGTGACAAATCAAATTTAATTTATTTCAGCTTTTAAATCATCTGCTCTTCTGGTATCAGAATTAAATTCGCCTTTTCGTTTTTGTCTGTACTCCGTGAATAAAATTCGTAAATCGTCACTCATTTTATTCTTAATTTCCGCTACCTCAATACAGTTATAGGCATATAAACCATAAACAGGTTTCTTTTTTTCTAGTTCATTATCTGTTCTATCATCTAGCCGTCCTCTTTGATTCAAATCTTTATCTACTAGATATACATCATTAGATGACAAATCCTCATTAAGATTTGTTTTGCTCTTCAAACTAAAAAACACACGTTGAATATCAGTTGGCTCTCCAAATACAAAATGCCAAAATCTTAAACCTTCGTAAGAACCTATTTCTGCTTTAAGTTGTTCAACAGCTTTTTCAGTTCCTTTTGGCATTAAAATAACGATTTGAAACTTTTTGAAACCTATGAAATTATCATACACTAACTCCTTTAAATTAGAAGCTGCAATACTATTTTCAATGGGGCTATTTCCTAAAAAACCTAGAACGGTTATATAATCTTCCAGAACAATTTTTTCTTCGGTATTAGAAGTAAAGGTATCTATGTCTAAAACCGATTCGTTTACGATATCAAGTGGTGTATAATTATGGGTTGCTGGATATAAAAACAATAAAAATGTTACAGGAAGAAAGAATAAAATCCCTAAAACCACATATCGACTAACTTTCTTATAATCCATTAATTAAAAGTATTTACACCAAACAAACTTCAAAATAACCGATTAAATTCGTTTGGAAATATATTGCAAAAAAAGTGTTTAGCAAAAATAAAAAAAGGCGGTTTAAAAACCGCCTTTATCTTTTTATTTAACACTTAGACTGCGCTCAATTCAAGCACATTAAAATAGTTAAAAATCTCTTTTTATAAATCCATCTTTATATACATCAAAAACATAACCGCCTTCTTGTAACAAAATGAATATTAAATATAATATTAAGAATATAGCTGTCCATACCACCATGCGTCTTAAGGACTTAGTTTCATCCCGCATATGCATAAAATCCCAAGTAATATAATATGCTTTTACAATGGTTAAGATGATAAATATCCAGTTTAAAGCTTTCATACCTAGAACTTGCCCCATTAAAGCTTCAGGTTTAAGTATTCCTAGAGCAACTTCAACTATGGTTACAAAAGTTAAAAAGACTAAAACACCCCAAATTTTTTGAGTATTTGATTTAAACTTTAATAAGCCTCTAAATATTTCTAATTTATGTTCGTGTGCCATTTTATGTGTTTTTTAGATTCCCTTCTTCAAGGGAATGACAATACTAATTTTTAATTGATTTCCTTCATCAAGGACATGAAAAACTAACCTTTTCAATTAAACTAAGTAGAAGAATGTAAATACAAATACCCAAACTAAATCTACAAAGTGCCAGTATAAACCAACTTTTTCAACCATTTCGTAACTTCCACGTCTTTCATAAGTACCTAATATGACATTAAAGAAAATGATAATATTAATAATTACTCCTGAGAATACGTGAAATCCGTGAAACCCTGTGATAAAGAAAAAGAAGTCTGCAAATAGAGGTGAACCATATTCGTTTACCTGTAAGTTTGCGCCTTCTACAACTACTCTACCATTATCTTTTAGTTGCTTTAAAGACTCCCCTCTTGAAAGCACTGTTTTTTCACCTGCTTCATTAATAATTTGTGTTCTCACTAAAACATTGTCGTGAGCTTCTAAACCATGAATAACTTCTTCAACAGTATAAGTTGGCAAAGCACCTTCTGAAACAAACCATAAACCACTTTTATCTTCGTGTTGTGTTCTATCGGCATGTGCATCGGCTACTACAAAATCTCTAAGCGCAACTCTATGACCATCAGTGTCAACAAATTGAAGAATATTTCCACCTTTAGTTTGTACAGCGCCATAATCGCCTTTAATAAATGTATTCCACTCCCAAGCTTGAGACCCTACAAATATTAAACCACCTATAACAGTTAAAAACATGTAAATGGTCACTTTTCCTTTGTTTAAATGATGACCGGCATCTACGGCTAATACCATAGTTACGGACGACATGATTAAAACAAACGTCATAAATGCCACATAATACATTGGTGCATCTACACCATGTAAAAATGGAAAGTGAGTAAACACTTCATCGGCAATTGGCCATGAATCAATAAACTTAAATCTTGAAAATCCGTAGGCTGCTAAAAACCCTGAGAATGTTAAAGCATCTGAAACGATGAAAAACCACATCATCATTTTACCATAACTTGCTTTAAGAGGTTTTGAACCTCCGCCCCAAGCTTTACCTTCTGCTACTGCTGTACTCATATATAATGGTTAGTATATCATTTTAAACTTAGAATAAAAGTATTCAAACTCGTTCGTTTTCTGTTCTATTTCCTTGTTCATAAATTTCCATAGCTTTGGCTATGCAAATCAATCACGGCGTGATATAACAAAAAAGCAATGTCGTTTCCTTTACTTCATTATAAATTTAAACTGATATTGTTTAAAAGTTGGACAAAAATAATCAATTTATTTATCTGACGAAATATACACTAGTAAATTTTAAACTATGACAATTATCAGTTCTACTAAATATTATGAGTTAGATTTTATAATAATTTATATATAATACCATTTATTATCTAACAAAATACAAAAACAGAAACAGATAAACCCATAGTATATCTATAAAATGCCAAAATGTGGCAGCCAGTTCAAACCCTAGCATTTTCGATGGATTATACTTTTGTTTAAAATGATTATAAATTACAACCAACAAACAAATTAACCCTACAACAACATGCAAAATGTGCACTAAAGCTATTAAATAGATATAAGACATGGTTACATTACTGGTTGGTCCCGTAAAATTATATCCTAAATCTATGATTTGTTGAAAACCTGAGAATTGATTAAAAACAAAAACAACACCTAAAATAAGCGTTATAAATAACCAAAGTGATGTTGCTTTACTATTCCCGCTTTTTAATGCCTTTTTTGCTAAAATAAAAGTAAAACTACTAATAACGATAACTATTGTGCTAACTATAAATGCATTTGGCAATTGAAAATCTTTTAACCAATCTGGTCTAGAGCTACTCACAACAAATGCACTTGTCCACCCTGCAAAAGACATGACAAGCGAAATAATACCAAACCAAAGCATCATCTTTTTTGCTCTGCTATTTTTCTCTTCTTTAGTACCCTGTGTTAAATCCATGGTTATCTTATAAATTTATCTGCGACATAAACAATTTGCACAAGTGTGATGTACAATACACTTGCTAGCATCAACTGTCTTGCAGCTTTTTCAGTCATCTCTTTAAATAATCTTACGGCATAGTTCAGCATCCCTAATCCAAATATAAAAACGATTATGGCTGCCACTATTGATAATTGTAACTTTCCAGTAAATCCAAATACAGGGATTATAGAAACTATTAATGTCCAAATGGTGTACATTATAATTTGTACTGCTGTGCCTTTATCTTGTTTTCCTGTTGGCAACATAAAAAACCCGCCTTTTTTATAATCTTCAAATAAAAACCAACCAATAGCCCAAAAATGAGGGAATTGCCAAAAGAATTGTAATGCGAATAAAGTCCCTGGTTCAATTCCAAAATCGTCTGTGGCAGCCACCCAACCCAACATAAACGGAATGGCGCCTGGAATAGCACCTACAAAAACAGCTATAGGGGTTTTGGTTTTTAATGGCGTATAAACACAAGTGTATAAAAAGATGGAAATAGCACCAAACATAGCGGTTTGCTTATTAATGGTGTATAAAATAATAATTCCCAACACCGTAAAAATAGATGCAATAATAAATGCCGTGTTAACAGACATGCGTCCCGCGGGAATGGGTCTGTTTTTTGTACGATTCATCAAGGCATCCAAATCTTTTTCAATAATTTGATTGAATGCGTTGGAAGCGCCTACCATAAAATAACCACCAAAAGCAAGTAAAGTCAATGTTTTAAAATCTACCGTTTCAACACCTAACATGTAACCTGCGAGTGACGAAAACACCACGCTTAATGCTAAACGCATTTTAGTGATTTCCTTAAAATCTGAAATTACAGAAGGTGTTGCTAATGAAGATTTTGAGTTGCTCAATGTGTTATTTAATTGGTCGCCTTAATAAGCGAGTGCAAAGATACTTTATTAAAGCATTTTGAGCAATGCTTTTTAATGGTAAATTTGAATACCTATCTGATTTAAAAATTTGTATTTTTATTATCCATTAAACTTTTCAATCCATATTCTGTTATGAAACTTTTAAAATTAATCTTCTCACTTTTAATCTTTAGCTTAACATTTGGAGCTTGTGCTCAAAATAAAGAAGCCCTTATTAAAATTCATAAACTCACCGAAAACATATATATGCTCGAAGGGCAAGGTGGCAATATTGGTATTTCGGTTGGCAACGATGGCGTTTTTATGATAGACAGTCAGTTTGCTCGCTTAACACCAAAAATCTTAGAGACTATTAAAAAACTAAGCGATAAGCCCATCAAGTTTTTAGCCAACACACATCACCATGGCGACCATACTGGCGGAAACGAGAATATTTCAAAACTAAACACGGCTATTATCGCACATGACAATGTTTACAAACGCATTAATAACAACGATAAACAATCTGATGCAGCGTTGCCCATAATCACCTTTAACGATACGTTAAGCTTATACATAAACGGCGAACAGGTTATTATTTTTCATGTAGATAACGCCCATACCGATGGCGATGCCTTACTTTATTTTACCGAAAGCAACGTGCTACATACAGGCGACACTTTCTTTAATGGACGGTACCCATATATCGATTTGAATTCTGGTGGAAGTGTTGACGGCTATATTAAAGCGGTAAAAGTCGCTATGATTTTGGTTGACGATAACACCAAAATAATTCCTGGTCACGGAAACTTATCCAATAAAAAAGAATATACGTCCTTTTTAAACATGCTTGAAACGTTAAAAGCTTCGGTTTTAACTGAAATCAAAAATGGTAAAACTGAAGAACATGTTGTTTCAAACACGTCGTTAACTAAAACGTATGACGATTTAGATTATGGCTGCTGTTTTATATCTTCAGAAAAAATACGCCGAACATTTTATAAGAGTTTGAAGAAGTAGTTGGTATTTGTTTTGGGTGTTACCCCACCCATCGTCTGCGCTCAGGGCAGGCGGTCGGGCTTTATTCGTTGGCTTCTATTTTAAATTATTAAACTCATGAATATAAATATTTCACTACTCGCTTCCTCCTGCGGCGGCGAGCTCAAACAATCTCTTAACGCAGGCAAGTTTGCATTAAACAGTCTTTAGTTATAGATCAATTAATATCGGCTAAATTCACAGTTTAGAATACAGATATTCGAATACATATTAGTTTGTGTTTTATTTGTTAATTCAGGCATATTGACGGTAGTTATTTTATATCGTCAAATAAGACAACCTTGTTTATCAGCTCATTGCACATGGTTCTGCTTACTATTATCAAATAACCATCAAATAAGAATTATGCCCAAAAAGGAATATACTTCTTATATTTTCTTGAATTGCTTTCAGGGTCATCTTCCTTTATGACATTTTCTTTAAGAGCCTCTTTAATAATTCTTGATGCAATTGCCGCATTTTTACTTTCTATTTTAAACCTTTCTCTTAGGGACTGGTTGGTCATTTTATCATTAGAAACATATTTCAAACAGCAATGTTGGTAGCAAGCTCTTATTTTGTCTTTTTTATCCATTTGATTCAAAGTTTTATAAGAGTACATAATTACTTTTGTGTGCTTTTCTTGAATTAGGATATCTGGTGCAGGTAATTGATATATTTCATTATAGAAAATTACTTTATCAATTCCACTTCCCTTTTCTTCACAAATACCTAATCTTCTCATCAAATCTGCAAGTATATCATTTCTAGATTGATATTCATCAATAAAACGTTCAGGTGTTATGAGGGGTATTCCTGGATTAGTAATTTCAATTCTGTCAGAAAATATTTCAACCATAGGAAAGCCTTTTTCTTCAAAATCTTGATGAATTATGGCATTAGCTAATAATTCACGAACAGCAATTTCAGGATACATTCTTTTATCGTCCCTAAAGGCTCTTCCTATTTCTTCATTAGCGGGTAACTGACTATTAACCCAATCTATTAATCCTTGATAACCTGCAACATATCCTTTTCCTCCAATTTGTTCTCTTACAGTTTCAATTTTATTATTGTGTTTATATACAATAACCCTAATTGCTTTCCTTTTTAAACCAGGGAATTCTTCTAGGTTTTTAGCAAATAAAATTGCTCCTAAATTTGTAATTGAGTATTTATTAGACTTTTTAATAATTAAATTCTCTGAAATAAACTTATCAAGAACACCTTGTCTATTTGAAGGATACGGTAATTTTAGCAAATCAAAATAAGTATGGGTGTCCAAAAGGGAAACAATTGAGTCAGCATCTATGTTCTCTTTTGCTAATTGAAGCTCAAATTTCACATGGTCTTTTCTATTCCAAATCTTTGATTCTTTCTCTGGAAATTCTTTAAGTAGTCTAGTATAGCTTCCAATTCTAATATATGCTTGGTTGATAAATTTAACAGGTCTGTTTATCGCAGCTGGAATTACATACATACTAATATTTATTCCTTCTGAATATTCAAATTCATAAGTCTTAAAGTCAATTTTTGGGTCTAATCTTTGAATTAACCAATTCTCTAATTCTTCTTTACCTTTAGTTGCTGTTTTTACCTTAAAAGTAGTTCCCTTAATATTGTGTGTTTTGTCTTCAACTCCAAAAATCAAAAAACCACATGGTTTCTTACTTAAACAAGCTCCATTAGCTAACGCTGATATTCTTTCACCAATTTCTTCGTTAGAATGGAAGTTTAATTTAAATTCCAACCATTCGGTTTCCTGTGAGTAACTAACAAGTTCTTTTATAAGTGATTTTAGTTCTGTTTCGGTCATTTATCAAATAAGCATCAAATTAGAATCCCTTTATTTTAAAGGGGTTTCTTGTTTGTTTTACAAAAATACAATATTTTATCAAATAAGATTGGAAGATGTATCTTTAATTACCGCCAACGTATTATATAGGAGATTTTATGACTCAAACCCCATAAATAAGTCAGGATATAGTATATTTTTCGCAACTGTTATCCCGTAAATATAAATTTTATACAGCATTATCTAAGGGCTTATATTAACTGTAAATCTATATTTAGGATTAATGTAAAACTTGTAAACTTTTATAAAGGTTTGATTTATTTATAGATTTAATTCAAATAACAATTTCAATTCTTAAGATTCCCGCCTTCGCGGGAATGACATACAAAGTCATTTTAATTATCAAAATACCAATTAAACAAATCGGTTCTAATGCCAAAGTTAAACCAAACCGTGCTGTTTTTAAAAGTTGAAATGGTTGTGGCTTCTGGATTAAAATTCCTAACGGTTATATCTGTAAACAGCTTTAAGTTTGATGCCGGATTAATTAAATAACCAGCCTGTAAATTTCCGTTAAAAGTTTTTGTTTGTATGCCTTGCCCAACTTCAACTCCAGTATCAGAAGGTCTTTCGTTATAGTTTCTAAAAATATCGCCACCATAACTAAAATCATCGGTGCCATCATTAAAATCTAATCCCCGAGTTCCAAAAATAAGTTTTGCATCAGCAAACCAACGTTTATAGCGGTAACGACCAATTATAATAGTTTCACTAAAGTTTGCTCCCCATAAATGCGCCATAGATTGGTTGTTATGCGCATAATTAAGCACTATCGTATTATGCGAATACGTGTATGGTCTTACGCGATTATATTCAAACTGAAGCATTAAATTATCCACCTTAAAAGCGTTGTAATATTTAACCCCCAATTGATATCCAAATTTATTCTTCCAACTCTTTTCGCCTCCTTTTACATCGCTAAGCGAAAATTCATCTAAAATAAATTGACTGTACAAATTTACGTTATCATTCCATTTGTATTTAGCCGAAGCTCCTAACAAGGCATTTCCAGCACCTTGACCTGTTTCAAACTCAATAGCTCTATAAAATATTATAGGGTTTAGGTAATTCACATCAAAACCTCTGTCGTTAGAATTAGTCCATAATACCGATTCAAACAAGCCTATGTTTAAGCGTTTAGACACATTCCAACTCAAATAATGGTTTGCAATGTATTTAGTTAAAAATGCTTTGTCCTGTTCTGCTTCCGGGCGGACATCTTTCACCCACATCCAAGTATTGGTGTATTTGATTTTCCAAAATTTGGTGTTCAATTTTAAAAATGGGTGAGGACTTGCTACATCACTCAACAATAACGAACGATATCCATCGCCGATAAAATTTTTACCATGACCAAATTGAATGTTTATAAATTTAGCTGGCGCATAGGATAAATAGGCTTCAGCCACTGGATAATCATAAGAATCGGTTTTAAAACGCTTAGCAATACCACGCCCAGGAATAATAGCCGGATCTGGTCCAAAAGCTTTTAAGCTCTCTGCATATCTATTTACATAATCGGCAAAACGCCCCTGACTTTCAAAAACAGAAGCGTAAAAATTCAATTTTCTCCCTAAACCTCCTTGCACTAAAAAGCCTCTAGTATTGTTGTATGTTGAACTAAAATCAGCATCAGTATCTTTACCAACTTCTAAATCTAATATAGGATCAATTGTAAACCAATAATCATCACTTTGTAACTGTACTAAATGTTCGTTCCAAAGTTTTCTACCTGCCCAAGTATCTGTTTCTTTTTGTAATTTCTCCTTTTCGGATTTAAAATCGTAATACTTGGAAACCTCTTCGTAAACAAATGGCTTTGAAGCCGTATGACTATTTGTTCCTATTAAATTCATTTGTCTATCGAACCTTGCATAGTCACTATGTGTAAACTGAATATTTAATTGACTACTAAACGCTTGATTTTCAAAATCTTTCAAACTGTCAGTAACACTATCAAACTCTTGTTTTGCCTGTTCTTCTAATTTTGATATTTTATTTTCTTTTGCTAAATCTTGAGTTGCAACAGCTTGATTAACTAAAGGTATTTTAATAGGCATTGCATATTGCTTATATGTTTTTCTGCCATTATAGGTTGCTGGTATTATTTTCGGAAATATTGAAAATACACGTTTAGCTTCATCCTTTAATTCATTAAATAATGCATCTGTATAAATAACCCTAAATTGCCCTGTAGTATCTACTTCAAAAAGCACCACCACTTCGCCTTTAAAATTTTCTTTAATAACGCGTTCTGGTACTTTAAAATTTTTATAAATATGTTTGAAAACCTGCTTATCAAAACATGTTTGTAAAGAATCAATGGCTATGGCATCGCAATTTGAAAAAACTGGTGGTTTTTCAGATAAAAATTCACCTTGTGAATAGCTGTTAAATTGGACTAAAAGTAGGAGTAGTACAATGAATTGCTTCATGCTTTTTGTTAAGAATTGATTTAGGGTTGAAAGATACTATATTTTTTTAGATTCTTGTTTCCACAGTGGCAATAGGACAAAATCATACTTTTATTTTAGAATTATTTTTTTACCATTAATACACGAATAAACCGAAAAAAACAAGTAAAAATATAATTGTCACGAATAAAAAATCTATAGATTTTTTTTAAAAATTAATTAATGTAGATTCTTTTGGTATTATAATGATTTAACAAAAACCATAAAATAGCAGTTTAGTCTTTCTTAAAGGATGAAAAATAAAAAACCTCGAAGATTAACTTCGAGGTTTTAATACTTATAAATATAGATGTATATTCTTAATCTTGAACTTGAAAAATAATTGGTAACGAATAAGGAACGTTTACTGGCTTACCACGTTGTTTTCCTGGTTTCATTTTTGGCAATAACCCAATAACTCTTTTTGCTTCTTTTTCTAAACCTGGGTGCGGCGCTCTTGCTCGGATGCCAACTACATCACCTTTTTTGTCTATTTTAAAAATAACGTTAATACGTTGTCTCCCAGACAAACCTAAATCACTAGCTAACTCCGTGTTGAATTTTTTATTTACAAATTGAGCTATCTTTTTAGACATGCAATCTCTTTTTGCAGTGTTACTTCCTTTTTCACAACCTGGAAAAATTGGAACATTTTCAATTACAGAAAATGGCACATCAATATCCTCTTCTACTTCTTCTACTTCTACTTCTTCTACCTCAACAATTTCAGTCTCCTGATCGACTTCAGTAGATTCGATAACTGTTTCTTCAACTTCCACCTCATCTTCAACAATCTCAATCACTTCTGGCGCAGCAGGAGGTGGTGGAGGTGGTGGAGGTGTTTGAATCTGTTCTGTAATTGGAATTTCTTCTTCATCTAACTCATCTAAATTTAATTGACCTATGTCAATATCAGATTTGTCGTAAGTTTTGTAATTGATTGCGAAATTTGTTAAAAATAACATGAGCGCTAGGCCAATTGCAAAGTAAAGTGAACTGTTACGTCCAACATTAGCCTTAGGATTTTTTTTAAGTTCCATAATTTAAATCGTTTATCAAGATTGCTAAAATAACTATTTATTTATCAAAAAAGCAAGCGTTTAAGTATTTTTAACGTGTAATCTAAACTTAAACCACAATATTGTTGATGCTAATAAAGCTCCTAGAGAATTTGCTAACATATCATATACATCATAAGCTCTTGAAACTGTCATAGTTCCTTGTAATACCTCAATAAACATACCAAATATTACAGAAAAGATTAATGCATAAAAAACAGACTGTTTTCTTGTGAATTTAAAAGTATACAAACATGCCAAAAACCAAAGAAAACACAAAATACAGTAAGCAAAAAAATGAAAGACCTTATCGCTAAAAGAAAATCCTAAATTAGGCATCTCGTTTATGGTCATCAAGCTGGCGGCTGTAAGGATAGCTGTATAAACTATAGCTGATAAAAACGCCAGTGTCTTAAGCACCTATAAGCGTTTTGTAATCATCGGCAGACATCAATCCATCAACTTGAGATAAATCAGAACACTTTACTTTTATCATCCAACCATCACCATAAGGATCGGTATTTACTTTTTCTGGTTCATCTTCTAAAGATTCATTAAACGCTATAATTTCACCAGATAATGGCAAAAACAGGTCTGACACTGTTTTAACCGCCTCTACGGTTCCAAAAATCTCATCTGCTTCTAAAGTTTCATCAAGTGTTTCAACCTCAACATATACAATATCACCTAATTCGCTTTGCGCAAAATCCGTAACACCTATAGTAGCAACATCGTCTTCTATTTTGATCCACTCGTGATCTTTTGTATATTTTAATTCTGATGGAATATTCATTTTTATTATTTTAAATTCATTTATTCAGCAAATGTATTTATTCAAATCTTAAATTCAAATAGATATGATCAATTAAACCTCAATCTATCTCTTTTAACCACGAATTAACTAATTTTTCAATAAGAAAAGGACTAACATAGATGACCTCTCCACTTATCGGCATACCGAAATTAATTCAACACAGATTCTCCCCTTAAAAAAGGCTAGAAATTATTAAGGTTGATTTTAATGATTATAGGTTTTTAAAATTCGGCGATTTGCGGCTGTGTTCTCTCGATGAGTTACACCCATATAATCCCCCAAGGGGATATTCCTCCAATTAATTCCCGAAATTATATCGGATGGTAAATCCTGACCTGATAGTGGTTTGCGGAAATGCTGTTGATATCGCATAATCAGAGAACGTATAATCAAAATAAAAGATTCCCGTTAAATTCTTGCTAAACGCATAATCTGCTGAATATTTTAAACCCCAGATGGTTTGCCCCGAAGTAATCTGATTATTCTCTAAATCTAAATATCGGATGATGGTTTTGTTATCTCTAACAGACACATCGGCCTTCATATTTAAATCACTTACAATACGTTTTTTAGGCCCTGCTAACTTAGAACGTATGCGTAAATCTTTAATTCTATACCCCAAGCCAATAATGTATTCGTTTCCTTGAACTTCGGTCATTAAATTATTATCAAAACTAAGCGACAACATTCTGTCTTTTTTAATTTCAGCCAGGATTTTAACCGAGTTCTTCATTTCAAAATCAAGTCTTACTAATGGGCTAAACATTTCTGTTAAGTTAATATTACTGAATAGTCGCCCGTTTTTAAAATTACCTGATTGATCTAGAGCTTCTTGTGGTTGGCCAGCATAAGGTGTTCCTTGGATAGGTGCTTGATTAGCACTTTCATCTAAATTCAAATTCAAATTTGTACTAAACTGATTAATGGTATAGGTTGAACGGTACCCATGAGTTAATGAAAAACGTTTGAAACGCTTTTTAAACCATTTGAATTTCATGAAACCGGTATACTTTAAATCCCAGTTAGGAATTGGGACATCTCTAAAAGCACTGGTTTTTACTTTATTGGCATCTTGTCCAGAATATGCCGCCAAGAATGCTGGTAACAGTACCTTTTGATTATTTTTTCCAAACCCTAGCGGATAACCTTCTGCATCTCTAGCATAAGTTGAATTGCCATAGAATTTTTCGGCAAGCCTATCTGCTATTTTTAATCTGTTTGCTCTAAATTCATCAAAAGCCTCAGAGGTTATTTCATCACTTTGACTGAATGCCGTTTTTATTAAAACTGTTGATATATTGAAATTCCCAAAGGTATTTGCCGTTAACGAATTGTAATCACCATCAGTAACTCTATAATTTTCTGTGTAATTTTCATAGTAGGCCCTATTACCTACAAGATCTATTTTTAAATCTCTTACAGGTTCTAAACTTGCTGACACATCTAATTGTTTGGTATTGGTTGACGTATATTGTTGATTAAATTCTTGGAATGTTGTTAACCAACCTCTTCTTGCCGCTAAATATCTAACATCGCTTTGACTACCAAACGTAAACCCAACGGTTGGTTTTAAAGTTCCTATAAAACCTGGAGTCTGTAAATAGCCCGGTAAAAATATCCCGTTGTTTTCAGAATAATTAGCCTGAATTCTTTTTACACTTGTTAAAATGTCGACGCCTGCATTTAATAATTTAGTAACCGATTTATTTTTTGATTTTGGTGGTTTAGTATCTTTTTGTTTTGCTCCCGGAGGTGCACCACCAGGCGTCGATCTTTTTCTAACCGTTCTAATTGGTTTTTTAACCAAGCCTATGTATTTATAAAAGCGTTTCATATCCAAAGACGCATTGATATTATGCACGTTTGAGTTTTGAACCGTATTTCCTAAATTAACATTTTTACTTACAATACTACCATCTGGTTGAGTTTCTTCAACTTCTAAATTCCCAAATAAATCTGAACCTTTTTGCCATTGAAAACTCCCTGTATATTGATACGTAGCGTCAATAAAACTAAAAGTCGGAATTTTATTTATTGGTAATTGATAAGTCACCCCCAAATTTTGAGTTTGCCTATTTGGATCTCCAACATCTAGTAAACCATCCCACACATCTAATTCGTTATCTTGTTCTCCAGCTATTAAATCGTTGTCAACAAAATAATTCCGAACAATGTTATTATTAGCTGCCGTAAAGTTAAATTGTAGCGACTTCGTTAAATTATAATTAATGGCGTATTGAAAATCGAAGGTGTAATTTCTTCTAAACAACTCCTCTATACCAATATTAGAGCCTCCTAAATCTATTTCTCTAAATTTTTGCCTGTTGAATTGCCTATTAATATCTGTATTAATTGTAAAACTTGTAGGCATTAAATTCAAATTGAACTCTTTTAAAATTTTCCAATATTTCCCGGTAAATAGCGAATCATTTTTCTTGAACGGCTCAATAGTAACGGGGTTGAAATTATGTGCATAATTAGCACCGACACGTAATGTTTTATTAACTGAGTTTTCAATTTCAAAGTCTCTATGCTCTACTTTATTATATGAATAGTTGAACGTTACATTTTCTACATCATAAAAACGTGGTTTTGCATCTGTAGTTCTGGTTTTTCTAACACCTATAAAATTGATGCTTTGTCGTTTGGTATAATCTTCAGATTGCTCTTTAATCCGATCTCTATCGGCAGTTGTTTCTGCTGCTGATAGTCTCGAGTCTAAAGTTAAATCTTTATAAAACTGGTCGTATTTAGGCGTAATTAGCTCTTCACTTTGTCCGTAATTAAAAGGCACTTGAACTCCCCATTTTTTTGGTAATAATTGCCCAACATTTATATTGGTTACGACATCATATTGCTTTACATCCTCTAAACTACGCTGGCTAGGGCCTTGTTCTAGTGAGCCAAATCCAGACGTACTTTGTCTTCCTGTAGCGCTGATATTCATAAAATCTGCAATATTTGTATCCACACTTAATACAGCTGCCCAACCGCCCTCGTTATCTAAATCTGATAAACGCAACTCATTAAACCAAACCTTTGAACAAACATTAGACGTATGTGCATTTTTAACACCCACCATCAGGGTCCTAACGTCTCCAAAATTCGGATTCCCTTTTATAGCTACACGATGCTGACCTGTTACATATCCTGCAAATTGATTACTGACTTCAACAATACCGCCATTGACAACATCATAAAATCTTGGATCATTATTTGGCAAAGGCCCATCTGAAATGGCTTGAGCTTTTATTTGCCCTAAAACATCTAATGATAAATTAATTTCATTTTCAGTTGGCCATACATCAGATTCATTGGCAGAGTTTTTTGGTGATTTTAATAAAGGGATTTCAATTTGATAATAGTTTTCTGTAAGATCATTACCCATTCTAATAAAACCGATTAACCCTTCACTATCTGGAAAACCTACACCATCTTCCTCTGCGTGAATAAACATTCTTAAACGTTTATACTGACGCATATCTATACTGATGTTTTTAAATGCTCCACGAGAATCTTCAGATTCTAAATCGCAAACATTAGCGACTAATGATTGTTCGTTTTGGCGTACTACCGTATTATTGTTAAATAACTCTTCTGGCACCACGCTAGGTGGACTAACATAAGTTCCATCATCACCATTTTCAATGGTTCCTATAATACCTAAAGAAAACTCAGTATCATCATTATCATTGTTAGTTTCTTCATCTAATGTCTGCTTATAGCGTCTCCAATCACTTCTAACTAAATCTAATGTACCAAAACGAAATACCGTTGGGTCCACAAATTCTTTTAAATATATACGGGCAAAACGAATCGATCTAAAATCGGCTATATTTCCAACAGATTTAGCTATTTCGCTTTCAACAGGGATTCTAAATAAATACCATTTAGGATTTACCGTTTCTCCATTTGGCAATACTCTTGTATTTCTGCCCGTTACTTCTTCAACGTTTTTCGTGTCAACAATAAATTCATTATTGATGTTTAATGTAGACGGTGTAATTTCTAATTCATATTCAAAATAACTATCAATCGTGTTCATGGTATTATCACGATTAATATCTTCTACATCGGGTTGTGTATTGGCACCTCTATCGGTATTTGAAAAACTATCAGGTGTATTTCCTTCTACACCATTGTACTTTTTATAACGCTCAAAAATATCTCCTTCTGCATTTAAGAAGTATGTGTAATTATCGTTAGCTGGATCTGGCAATACACCAAAATTACCAGGTAAAGTATCAGCAAAACCCTTCTCTTCTGCATCATTATACCCATCATATCCAACATCCTGATTGATACGCTCATCACCAGTACTATCAAACGCATAAATTAAAGATTGATTTTGAGGCACTACAGTACCCCAATCTGTTTTTTGTAGCAAACTAATGTTCCCATCCTTAGGCAGGCCGTTTTCATATAGTTTTCTGCCATCCCTAATAATATCTTCTGATATATTTCCTAAATTAAAAACAAGTTTTCCTCCTGTATTACTTTGATTTTCTTGAAAAGGATCTTGTAACCAAAACTCAATATATTCTACATTTTGTTGTTCAAAATCTGTAGAGGTTAATTGTCTTGTGATACCTGCCCAACTTTCATCAGCTGCTTCATTAGCATCAATTCCGTCTTCAGCATCTGGATCAAAATTATACGGTCCTCTTTCTTGTGGGTAATATGCTAAATCTAATGTGAAAAGTACGGAGTTTTGTCCTTGAACTAAATCTCTATCTGGGAAAAGTTCGTTGATAAATACACGACTGGTATATAAACTAGATACATCATCATCCGATATTTCTCCTGGACGTTGGCTACTATAAAAAATAGGATCTATACTGTACCAGTTTAACAAGGCTCTATCATAACCATTTTGAATACCATTTCTATCTTCATCATCTTCTTGCCCATTTCCGTTTAAATCGAATGGTCTACTCGATAAAAACCAAGATTGCTGAGATCTTAAATCAATCGCATTTTGAGAGCCTTCAAAATCATCAACATAAGACGTTGCTTCACCATTAAAATTCGTTCCTTTTGGAGCGCCTGGTGCTAGATAAGCAAACTCACCTCTAAGTGACAAATTAGATTCTACATCGGTATCAATATTGGGTAACTTATTAGCTAATCTAGTTAAGAAAGGCACTTTAGTGGAATAATTACCATTAACACCAAAAATAGTATTGTTTATAGGCTCTGAACCATAATTCGCTTTTTGGGTAATAGGGCGTTCGTTAAGGTTTAAAAGAGTCGCTCCTAAAACAAAATTCTCATTGAATTTATGTTCTACATTTAAGCCCGTAAAACGTCTTGTTTGTTGTCCGAAAACCGCATTGTTCTCAGTAGAAACTTGAATGGGTGTGTTTGATGCTTTTAATGATTCATCTAAAATCTGAACACGTCCTAATTGATAATTAACGGTATAATCAATCCCCTCCACTAAAACACGCCCACCTGCGGTTACTCTTACCGACCCTCTAGGCACATTAAACGACCCAATTGGTATACCATCGCCTCCAGTAGATTTATAACGCCCTTTTAATTTGAATTTATTTTTTTCAACTTCTTCCAAAGCTGCTGTTTTTGTTTCCTTATATAGAATATCGTAAACATATTTTGTTTGGTCTGCATTATATGATACATCATTATCATAATCACCTCCTCCTAATACATCAAAAAGATATTCTCCAAAAGGCTCAGCACTTGTAAATATTATTTTTCCGTTTTGCGGAATCACGGTTATGCCTGGATAAAAATCAAAAAAACCATCACCTCTTGTCTGTGGATCGTTATTGAAGTTTAATTTATCTAGGTTAAATACGCGCAATAATGGTACGTTTTGTATTAAATCCTTATCATCTGTAGATCCCGATATTGGATTTCCATTAATATCAACATCAAAACTAGAACCCACGGGCGAAATAAAGTTTAATGGTGAGGCTTCGTTATAAAAAATATTAAGTTTAAAATCGTCTTGACTTAAATTATATGCCCCAGTATCGTAGATGTTTTTCATCATCAAATCCCAAATTGGTTGATTTACATTTGTGATGCTACTTTTTAATAATTTTAATATCAGGTTTGAATTTATAACATTTGTTACTTGACCTTGCGCATTAGTATCAACCTGAGTGGCATCAATACCATCATTAGCAAACTCTCCTACTTGATACACTTCTCCGCCTAAAGTATATTGAAATGCTACGGCTAAAACCTCATCATTATTTAAACGCTGATTTAAGGAAATATAACCCAGCTCTGTATTTAATGTATATTCTTGTCCGTTGATTAATTTTCTAGCATTTTCGAGTTTAGCATAATCAAACCCTTCGGTTGTATTAGGAACCTCAATACCATTTTGCACGGTAGCCACATCTCTAATGCTTTGATTTAATTGTGAATTAGGCCCAGCTCCATCAATATTTGTTGGGTCAAATGCATTATTTGGGTTATTTGGCAGAGCTCCAGGAGCCAATATATTTACGGTTGAACCTACTTTTTCACTTTCACCTAAATCTTGAAGGGCAACAATATTTCTAACATCATCGGTCCTGTTGCTTCTATTGGTCATCCAAACTTCTAATCTGGTTATTTGTAACCCACGATTATTTATAAAAGGATAGTTTTTTAAGGACGTGTCATAGGTATCTCTAAAATATTGTGCTAAAAAGAAATGCCTATTTTCGTCATAATCTCTTATAAATAATTCAAATTCTTCAAGTGTACCTCCCCCTTGTGCAACTACTGTATTTGATTGAGATTTTTGCTCAGAAAACACTCCGGTAACGGTTGTTTTCCCAAATTGTAATTGGGCTTTAACACCAAATAAACTTTGTGCGCCAGTAATTAACGAACTGTTTAAAGGCATGCTTACATTACCAACTTCAATTTTTTGGATGATATCGTCCTCGGTTGGTGTATATTCTAATTTAACAAGTTGCTGAAAATCAAAGGTAGATTGGGTGTCGTAATTTGCTGTTACTTGCAGCCTAGTCCCCACTTTACCTAATAAACTTAAGCTAATACGTTGATCAAAATCAAAAGTAAAATTACTTCTGTTTCTTGGAGAAAATGATGGATTATCTTGTTTTGAAAAAAGGACTCCCATATCCATTTCAACCGACCCTTGTGGAACGACTTCAATGGTATTACTTCCAAAAATAGTTTCAAAAAAATCTGATTTCACATAAAACTCGGGCAATAAGTTTTTTTGCCCTTCTTCTGCACCATCTTTCTTTCCATCAAAGGCATCAATTTTTTCTTTATAATAGCTTCGCAAATTTTCTTTAGCTACTAGAGCATCATACTCTTTAGGCGTTAAAATAACGGGGTAATTAATATTGAAACTTCCTATTTTTTCGGTATAAATGTACCGATTGGTTTGTGGGTCGTATGTATATTTAGACTCTACACTATTTGGGTTTGGAACCCTTATTTTACCTAAACTAAACCCTGTTTTTACTGAATCTTGAACGGGTTGTTGTGACCAAGCTACAAGTGAAAAACACAACAAAAATGCTACGAGGAGAGATTGCTTAGTTGGTTTAAATAGTTTTTGATTAGTTCGATTCAAAATATATTATAAATTTTTTAAGGCCTGTTTTATAATTGTTTCAACATCTGCGTCTGGTTGTGCCATCACAATTTTATCCACAACACGTTCAGCTTGTTTTTTCATGAACCCAAGCACTTCTAAAGCAGATAACGCTTCATCTTTATTGGTATTGCCTTTAGAAACCGAAACTTCATCAAGATCATAAATCTTCAAAATCTTATCTTTTAAATCTATGATAACACGTTGTGCTGTTTTTGCTCCAATGCCTTTTATAGATTGAATTAAAGCCACATCGCTAGAAGCAATGCCTTCTCGAACTTGTTTTGGAGTTAATGATGATAACATGGTACGTGCAATACTAGCACCTATACCGCTTACAGATATTAATAATCTAAAAATCTCGCGTTCGGCTACAGATGAAAACCCATAGAGTGTATGCGAATCTTCTTTAACCTGAAGATGCGTATATAATTTTAGATGCTCACTGTCTGGAATTTGAGAATAGGTATGCAATGAAATATTGAGCATATACCCTACACCATGGCAGTCTACAACAACATGTGTTGGATTCTTTTCAGTAAGTTTTCCTTGAATATGTGTTATCATTTAGAGCAATTCATTAACCAACCAAATGTAATAAAATTATTTTCATTACAATTGAACTCATTTACCTACTTTTTCAGGGTTTTCTAATTCCCATTTTTCTTTATGCTGAGCATCAATAACAGCTATAGCGGTCATATTTACAATTTCATCTACGCTAGCTCCCAATTGCAGAATATGTACCGGTTTTCTCATACCCATCATAATTGGCCCGATAGAATCGGCTTCATTCAACTCTTTTAATAATTTATAAGTGATATTTGCTGAATCTAAATTTGGAAAAATTAGCGCATTTACTTTTTTACCAACCAGTTTCGAAAACGGGAATTTTTCGCGAAGCATGTCATCATTTAAAGCAAAATCGGTTTGCAATTCCCCATCTACTGCCATATCTGGATGACTCCGATGCAAAATAGACACTGCTTCACGAACTTTTGATGCTCTATTATTAATTGAAGAACCAAAATTAGAATAAGACACCAAGGCTAATACTGGATTTAAACCAAACATTTTTATAACTTTAGATGTCATTTGAGTAATCTTAGCTAAAGTTTTTGAATCTGGGTCTATATTAATTGAGGTATCGCTTAAAAAAAGCGGACCTCTTTTAGTCATCATGATATTGGTTGTAGCTACTTTAGACACACCATTTGCCATACCAATAAGTTCTAGCATAGGCTTTACTACCGATGGGTAGTTACGAGAATACCCTGAAATTAATGCATCGGCATCGCCCTCATTAACCATCATGGCCGCAAAATAATTACGTTCTCGCATTAATCGTTGTGCAGAATAATACGTTACACCTCTGCGCTTACGTTGTTGCCAATATACTTTAGCGTATTTATTTTTACGATCGTTTTCTTCTTCTTCTTTAGGGTCTATGATCAGAATATCGGCATCAAATTCAATTTCTGCCATCAGCGTTTTTATAGTCTCTCTTCGCCCTAACAATATAGGAATTGCAATACCTTCCTCATAAACTATCTGTGCAGCCTTTAAAACGTCCAGCTGGTCTGACTCTGCAAAAACCACACGCTTTGGATCTAACTTAGCCCTATTTAACAACAATCTAACCAGTTTATTATCAGACCCTAAACGCTCTAACAATGCATCTGTATACTTTTCCCAATCTTTAATTGGATGTTTAGCCACACCGCTTTCCATAGCAGCTTTTGCAACTGCTGGCGGCACTTCGGCGATTAAACGTGGATCAAAAGGTTTTGGTATGATATAATCTTTACCAAATGTTAACCGAGTTTCACCATAAGCAATATTAACTTGTTCTGGCACAGGCTCTTTGGCCAATCTAGCTAAAGCTCTTACCGCTGCCATTTTCATAGCTTCGTTAATTTTGGTTGCTCGAACATCTAATGCACCTCTAAAAATAAACGGAAACCCTAATACATTATTAACTTGATTAGGATGGTCTGAACGACCTGTAGCCATAATAATGTCCTTTCGAGTAGCAACAGCAATATCGTATTTAATTTCTGGATTTGGATTAGCCATGGCAAAAACAATCGGGTCCTTAGCCATAACCAGTAACATGTCTGGAGTTACAATATCTGCCATAGAAAGACCAATAAAAACATCGGCATCTTTCATGGCTTCATCAAGTGTATCTATTTTTCTATGGGTTGAGAATTCGGCTTTTTCTGGAGTTAAATTTTCCCGGTCATCTCTTATAACACCTTTGCTGTCTAACATGACCATGTTTTCGCGCTTTGCACCACAAGCTTGATATAAACGAGAACATGAAATAGCTGCAGCACCAGCACCGCTAATTACTATTTTAACATCGCCAATTTTCTTTTTTGCAATTTCTACGGCATTTAATAAAGCTGCCGCCGAAATAATAGCTGTACCATGTTGGTCGTCGTGCATCACTGGTATATCCAGCTCTTCCTTTAAACGTCGTTCAATTTCAAAAGCTTCAGGTGCTTTAATATCTTCCAGATTAATACCTCCAAAAGTAGGCGCAATCATTTTTACCGTTTGAATGAATTCTTCAACATTTTCAGTATCTACTTCAATATCAAACACATCAATATCTGCAAAAATTTTAAACAACAAACCTTTACCTTCCATGACAGGTTTTGACGCTTCTGGCCCAATATTCCCTAAACCTAAAACGGCTGTTCCATTTGAAATTACGGCTACTAAATTTCCTTTAGCTGTGTATTTATAAGCGGTTTCCTTATCCTTTTCTATTTCTAAACAAGGGGCTGCTACTCCTGGTGAATAGGCCAAAGACAAGTCTCTTTGGGTAGCATATTTTTTTGTTGGTACAACCTTTATTTTTCCTGGAGTTGGTTTTGCATGGTATATAAGGGCCTCTCTACGTTTGCTTTCTTCGCTCATAAATGGATATGTTTAACTAAGCTAACAAAGATAATAATCCTATGAAAGCATACTGCTAATCTTTAAAAAAATTGATGTTTCTTTTTACTCTTGTCTAACAAAAGAACCAAGACCGCTGCACTGATAGCATATAGATCCAAGACTTAATTATAACTAACTGATAATCAATACAAAATAAAATTTATGTTTAAAAAAAATATTTTAGCCTAGGCTCAATCTATTGTTCGTGCTGTTTTACAAATTTAAACTAGACACTATTAATTTATTTAAAACGAGCAGATTACAATTCATATGGAACGCATTTAAGTTTTTTCATTATGTTAAAAAATTGAATCTAAATAGTATCATAATTATATAATAGTTATTTTAGATTATCATATCGCCTAGCCAAAAACATTGGTAACAAAAAAAACTCAATGAATCTTAAATGTCTTTTTTTTATGATAGTGCTCACAAACGGCATAGCGCTTTATGGACAAAAGAAAGATATTAAAAGCAATTCCATAGGGCTTTACACCAAAGCTGAAATCTACTCTAAACGAAATAAATTCGCAAAAACCATTCATAATCTCATCTTTAAATCAACAAATCTAGATTATTCAAAAAAAGACGAGCGACTTCAGGATTATTACAAAGACTTTCACAACAAACCCATCAGGCACATATTTATTGAAACATTAGACCCGTTTGGATATTCCGTATATGACACCAATAAGCGCCCAAAAAATTTACTTGGTAAAATTGGAAATTCTGTTCATATAAAATCCTATGGATTTGTTATAAAAAATTTATTGCTGTTTAAAGAAAAGCAAGCATTAGACACGCTATTAATTTATGAATCTAAACGCTTAATGCGTTCTCAAAGTTTTATACGAAGTGTAAAAATTGATGTCAAAGATATTGGTACTGCCAATGATTCTGTAGATGTGACCGTAAGGGTTTTGGATTCATGGAGCATTATCCCCAAAGGTTCGGGCTCTTCATCTGGGTTTAAATTAGCCCTTAACGAACGAAACTTTTTGGGTTTTGGCCATAAATTCAACAACAGATACTCAAAAAACTTAAATAACGGCAATTCATCACATAGTTTCGAATACTTTGTACCAACCATAAAAAACACATATATAAGCACAACAATTGCATCTCAAAAAACACCTGATGGTTTTTTTAACAAGCATTTAAATATTGAAAGAAGATTTATATCCCCCTTAACCAGATGGGCTGGAGGATTATATTTTAACGATCAGTTTAAGCAAAGTCTCTTACCAGATAACTCGCAAGAATTTACTAACCAAACGCTTAAATTTAAAACGCAAGACATTTGGATCGGACATGCTTTTAAGATTTTAAAAGAAAAATCGCTTTATGGACGCACCACTAATTTAATTGCATCACTCCGCCAAGTTCATGTGAAATATAATGAAAAACCGCAGAAAGTATTTGACTCTATCAATTACTTTTCAAACGAGCATTTTTACCTAGGACGTATTGGCATTGCTTCTAGGCAATTTGTACAGGGTAGTTATATTTTTAGAGATGGCATCATTGAAGATTTACCTATTGGTTTTTCATCTTCTATAACCAGCGGTTTTCAAAGAAAAAACCAGAAAGGCAGAAGCTATATTGGATGTCATTTTGCTATGGCCAAACATCTAAAATGGGGCTATTTCAACTTCAATTTAGGGTATGGCACTTTCTTAAGACATATGAAAACCGAACAATCTGCATTTACTTTGGAATTAAACTATTTTACAAACCTGATTAATCTTGGTAATCATTGGAAAATGCGCCAGTTTATCAAACCACAGCTCCTTTTTGGATTTAACAGACGTAATAGCATAGCCGACCGTTTGAGTTTAAATGGGAACACACCCACTTACGGTTATGATTTAAACAATTTTAGATCAAATAGACGAACTGGTATTAATGGTTTTGAAGCTGAGTTATATGGTGCAAGAAAAACCTTATTAAGTCTAAAAACACAATTTTATTCGCCTTGGAACATTATTGGGTTTAGACTGAATCCTTTTATTGATATAACTTCAGGAATTATAGGCCAAGCTAACAATACTGCTTTGAATAATAAGGTATATTCCGCTTTCAGTCTTGGTTTTGTAGTTAGAAACGACTATTTAGTATTTAGTTCTTTTCAATTATCGCTATCATATTATCCTAAAATCCCTGGCGATGGTAATAATATATTTAAAATAAATACTTTTCAAACTGAAGATTCTGGCATCCAATCTATTGGAATTGGCAAACCTTCTACCGTTTGGTACCAATAAACAATCATGCTTTTAAAACATCAAAATGTCATTGTTTTAACAACCTCATCTTCTGTATAATCTATAGTAAAGGTGTGATTTTTAAGATTTGCTTTTAGATGCGCAAATTCATTTTCGTTTACCCATTTTATATCTATCTCTCTATCCGAAGTTTCATTAATTCTAACTGTTCCAGAAAATGCTTTTGATGTATTTCTTAACTTAATTAGTTCTAGCTGATTAACAACAATAGGCTTCTCTAGTCCTTCTTCCACATCTTGCATTGTTAACGTAGTTCTATTGATTTCTTTATGACCAGCATTTCCTCCTTTGTCGGCAGCTTCATAATCATTTTTACCTGCAAAAATATCCAAGTACCATACTTGAGGCATCCCAGGCATAAACATTTGAATGGCTCTGGCTAATACTAATTTTTGTTCATCTTCACCTAATGCACTAAAGAATGTTGCATTTACTTGATAATAAGAAATCTTATTTCCCGAGGGGTCGTAAAGGTTTTTAACTCTGCCGCCTCGCTCCATAATTGTGTTCATAATGGCTTCAATCTCATTATCTTCCAGAAGCCCTTTATTATAAGTGGAATTAACGGCTTTTCCTTTTAAGTCTAGTACTGGGATACCATCATGACACCCTAACATGTTTACAGTTTTATAACCTTTGCTAATAATTTCTTTAGCCCAAGTTATAAGTGCTTTGCTATTCGCCTTTTCAAGAGTATGAACCATTAAACCTGGTAGGAAAAAATCGTAAATATTATAGCCTTCATTTGCTACCTCATCATGTAAATGCAATCCGTATTCTGCATGAATTTCTGGCAAAAGCGTTAAATCATTTTTTTTAGCTATTTGTTTTATACGCTCTAAATATTCCCAAGTGCCAGGTTTATTGAAAAAATTAGATTGCCCAATTTCTTTGTGCAAATAGGCAAAAGCATCTAATCTCAATATTTTGCAACCATAACCACTTACTTTTTGTAAGGTCTCTTCGTAAAATCTCCAAACCAATTCAGATTTAGCATTCACATCCATTTGACCTAAATACGAACGTTTTTGGTTAACGATTTTTATGATTTCATTTTTAAAATGATTGTTATCTTCAAAATTTAAAGTTGTGAAATCTTCATTTTTTTGAATAGCTGAATTGACTTTATTACAAATCAATTCAGCTTTTTCTAAAGTTAATCCCTCAACTTTAATTAAATCTTCAACACCTATTTTATTATATGTAATTTGTTGATAAAACGTGTTCCAATAAGGCTTTTCTGTACCGTCTGGAAAAAGCACTTTTAATATTGGCAATCCAGATTTTCTCATAAATAATTTATTGAGAAATTCTTCTTTAGGGATTATAACACCATCATCGCCCATGGTACCATTCCCTTCCCAAAAGGTATTCCAATTAATGAAAAAGTCTTTATATTTTGATTGGTCTCCGTGTTTTAATAAATCTTTAAATTGAGGCGATGCTACCGACAGGTGATTTAAAACAATATCAAATTTCAACTGTATGTCAAGTTTTTCTAATGCTTTTAAATCATTTTTAGAAACTAAGTCTTCATTTAGATTATAATCTATAACAGAAAACCCTCTATCTAAATCGCTATTAAAAAATGTTGGTAGCACATAAAACAACGAAAAAACATCTTTGAATTGAGGCATTTGCAACATGGTTACCATGTCACGCAAGTTTTTTCCAATGCTATCAGGATATGCGTTTAGCATAACACCGTTACTAATATTAAAATCTTTTGACATTGTTTAAAAGCTATAGAAGTTCAGATAATATATTAATGTTGTCTGGTAACCTACCTACATTTTGAAGTTTTAAAGCTGCTAATTGCAAAGCTACTTCTAAACATTTTTCAATAGGTTTCTCTTTGATATATGCAAACAAAAATCCAGACCAAAATGCATCACCAGCTCCCGTTGCATCCTGTACCACATCGATTTGAATTGCTGGCAATTGAATGACTTCTTCCCCTTTTTGAGATAACTTAACGCCTTTGCTTCCCAGAGTTAAACAAACCGTATCTACACCTTCTGCATGGAAAAAATTAAATATATCTTCGTGAGGTAACTTTTGCTCAAAAAGCCTAAGCATATCATCTTCACTAATTTTAACCAAAGGGTTAAATTTGCAGTATGCTTTAATAACCTTTAAAGCTTCTTCTTGACTACTCCATAACTTCTTAGCATAATTTACATCTATGCTTAATTTACAGCCCAGATTAAATGCTTCTTCAGCCTTTTTCAAGATGGTAGTCTGTGCAGGATTTTTGCTTAAAGCGAAACACGTTGTGTGATAAATATTTGTTTTTGAGAGTAGGTCTGATGACATCTGCTCTTCTATAATGCAAGAATCAGCTTTTCGAAAGGGAATAAAATCTGGTGTACTATCTGTTCTCGACACAAAAATAACACTTGTTGGTTTGTGATTAATTTTTTTAATGTAGTTAGTATTTACGCCAACTTCACCTAGTCTTTCAAAAATATAATCTCCAAAACCATCATCTCCAACTGTAGCTACCATTACCGATTTCAACCCTAATCTTGCCGAATTCATAGCTACATTAGCTGGAGAACCTCCTAAATACCTATGGTAATCTCTTGTATTGTTAATAAGTACTCCTGTTTGATGTCCAATGAAATCAACAAGCACCTCCCCAACGCATAAAATATCTATATCTTTTATATTTTTTTCCAAAATGGATAGTGTTTTATATCGACCTAATTGTAATTTAATTAGCTCAAACTTAATTTAAATTAATGTCCGCCACCACCTGCAATAACAATGTTTTCATTGTCCTCATCAGTTTTAGGCTCTTTAAGGCGTAACGCGAGTACTCCTGCTATGATAAAAAATATGCCTCCAAATAATATGGCATTAACCGCACTATTATCCAATAGATTTTTTACCACAGGACCAAATGTTAATGTTTGAATTCCCATGGGAATAACAATCATCATATTTAAAATCCCCATATAAACACCACGCCGCTCTTGAGGTACTATTTTAGAAACCATAGAATACGGAATGCCCATCATAGCCGCCCAACCTATACCAAATAAAATCATTGGTAAAACGACCAAAAGCGGGTCTTTAATATATGGAATGCTAAGCATGGCAATTCCTGTTAAAAACAAGCTAAACACATATACTTTTTTACCCCCATATTTTAACGCTAATGGCACTAATGCCAATGCAAAAACGATAGTAGAAACGTTATATGTGGTATTCATTTTTGCTGCTTGACTTAAAGCCTCAGAACTGTTAAAACCCATACTTTCTTTAAACATTGGCGCTATAAATTGCCAATACACAAATAAGGCATACCACTGAAAAAGATAAACAGCAGATAATTTCCACATAAATTTGGGCATATCTTTTATAGCATCAACAATTTCTTTAAAAGGTGTTTTAATTCTGTCTATTAAAGGTAACGCATTGTGCCTTTTTATTTCGTTATATTCTTCATCAGAAGGCGGAATTTCAGGGGTTTTTAAAACCGACCACAAAATGGTGGAAACCGATAATACCGCACCAATAAAGAACGAATAATATAACCACTTAGGAATACCGCTAGCCGCTTCAACTACTTCTGCAGCACCAAACCAATCTTGAAAAAGAAAAATGGAGGCATTTGCCAAAACAATACCAGCACCTACAAACAAACTTTGCATTTGATAACCAAAACTCAATTGCTTGTTAGGTAATTTATCACCTACAAAGGCACGGTAAGGTTCCATAGCCATATTATTTCCAACATCAAGAATCCATAACAAACCAACTGCAAACCAAAGCGTTGGACTAAAAGGAAACGCAAACAAACATAAACTACCTATTATTGCTCCAATAAGAAAGAAAGGTTTACGTCTTCCCCAACGTGGCGACCAAGTTTTATCTGAAATAGCGCCAATTATGGGCTGAATAATCAAACCTGTAACAGGACCTGCAAGGTTTAATAAAGGCAAATCTTCATGATGTGCTCCTAAAAATGAAAATATAGGATTAACGGCTGTTTGCTGCAAACCAAAACTGAATTGAATTCCTAAGAATCCTACATTCATATTAAAAATTTGCCAAAAGGATAAGCTTGGTTTTTTAATTTTCATCTTAATTTAGTTTTTAGAGGTGTCTAGTTTTTTAAGAAAATAATCAAAATCATTACTATTCATAATAAGTTTGCCATACAAATCCACAACAGGTAATGACAAATTATCTACTGACAAACCTGCTTTTTGCATTTTAATCAGCATTTCTCTTTGCTTCAAAAGATTTACATCGACATCATAATATATGAAATCTATCTTCTTTTCTTTTAAATATGCTTTTGTATCGATACAATAATGACACGTATCGCTTCCATATACTATTATTTTTTTCAAGTCTTTTTGAGAAGTCAAGTTATCCTTTAAACCAGATTCTACAACTTGCCCAAAACTAAATTCACTTAAAGTTATGATAAATACTATTGAAAAAATAAAAGCTTTCATTCTATAAAATTTTTAATTAAAAAGAGTTGAGACTTAGCATAAAACCCCAACCCTTTTGTTAACAAACTCAAATCAAACTAAACTTGTTTTTTAAAATTTATATTGTAAAGATAATGTTGTAGAACGACCACTAATTGCTCTAGCTCTTACTAAACGATCGCCATTAAAAGCACCATCTCCATTTCCTTCAACTTCAGTAATACCAACCGTATCAAAAAGATTGTTTACACTTAACACTACCGAAAGGCCTTTTGTTAAACCAGCTCTTCCAATTAAATTAAAGTATGCATAAGCTGGCATTACTAAATCATTATCATCTTGAGCATACGATTTTGATGTTCCTAATACACTTAAAGCTAAACTATGCTGTCTAGTGTCACCAAAATTATAAGATGGAGATAAGTTGTAAACTAAATCAGCTTGTCTTCTAGGAGTATTTCCTTTGTTAGCACCACCATCAATTTCTGCTTTAGTCCAAGTAAAAGAACCATTAAAGTTGAAGTTTTCACCAAAAGCTAAAGCTGTTTCAGCCTCTAAACCTAAAGCTTTAAATGGATTACCAACAGATCTATTTAACTCATTACTTAAACCTTCATCAGTATTACTCATAAAACCTGTTAAGTTAAGTGTTCCGTTGTTAAGTCTTTTCTTGAAACCAACTTCAAGTTGAGACAATTGATCGTACTGAACATCAGCTAAACCATTAGTTCCATAATTATTTCTATCTGCAGCCCTTCCTGATGCACCAGAACTATATCTAGCAAAAGCAGCAGCTCCTTGATTAAATTTATAGTTAAGTCCCGCAGAATAAGAAACAAAATTATAATCATCATTTACAATTTGACCAGCGTTACCAATAATAACCGGTACACTTGTTTCGACACCTTCTATAGTACCATTTCCATTGTAATCAAAACTATCTTGACTTGTTGGACCACCTTGAATGTTACCGTTTACACGAACATTTTCAAAACGCACACTACCGTCAAAGTTTAATTTATCATTAATATCAGCATCAATACCTACATACGGAGAGTTCACATTATGTACTGTATTATATTTACGCTGACAACAGTTACCCCAAACTGGAGTACCATAAGAGTACTGACCTCCTCTAGAGAAACCATCAAAATCAGCTAATCTTGCATCTCCTCCACCTTTAACTTCAGATAGGAACGAATTCCATTGCCATCCAATTTTAGTGTTTTGAGTAGCTGTAAATAAACCTGCTGTAATCCCAACATTGTCACTTACTTTCTTGCTTATTTTTACATCACCAAAAAAGTTACTTAAATCTTCTACTGAAACATCAAACATGTGTATAATTTGAGCTAATCCATTTGATGGATTAAAAGCTTCTCTATCACCATCAGCATAAACCAAAGGCTCAGCACCAGCACCAGCAGCAGCTCTTGCTGTTGCATCAATTTCAGCAACCGTACCTACAGCAGCTGTAAACGGTGCAATCCACTGTCCACTATTATTAGAGTATCTAGCTTTACCTGTAACTTTCCAATCTTTTGGTAAGCTAAAAGAAAACTCAGCACCTAAAGCTTTTGAAATAGGATTATTTCCCTTTCTAACATCATTTACATGTCTTTCACCATTGAAAGGCGATGTTCCTGCACTTTGCTGTAAGTACGCAGAGTGTTGAGAATCTGAAGTAATATCAAAACCTGGTAAATTAGAATAGGTTGGGTCTGAATTATCACCTTCTAATCGCATTGGCATTGGTAAATACATAACAGATTGGTCGTTTAAAAACTTAAAATATGTACGTACATATCCATTTTTAAATGTTTTCGTAAGGTTGGCTTTAATTTGCCCCCCTTTATTCCCTTGGTATCCAATATCTCTTGGGCCTTCTCCAGTTCTCATAAATCCACCAATATGATAAGATAAACCATTTCCTATTGGTGTACCATATTCAAAATCTAATCTACTCGTTTGGTAATCTAAACCAAAAGTTGTTGCTAAAGACCCTCCTTCAGTTGAACCTGTTTTACTAATCATATTAATGATACCTGCTGGTCCATTTGATGTTTGCGTTGATGCAGAACCACCTCTAATCGCTTCAACTCTACCGATATTAGAATCAATTCTTAAAAAGTTATCAGCGTTTCCAAAAGACGTATCACCAAATAAGTTTAATGGCAAACCATCTTCTTGAATTTGAAAATATCTTGATCCACCAGAAGATACTGGTACACCACGTACATTAAAGTTAGCGTTACCTTCACCACCTGAAGATTCTGCACGTATACCTGGAATATTTCTAAAAAGCTCACCTGCACTTCGTGGTGCGGCTTGCTCAATAAGTTTAGCTCCCATTGTAGAAACAGAAATACTAGATTCTATTTTAGATTTAGGATTCACAACTCCCGTTACAATAATTTCATCTAAGGACTGTGCATCTTCTGCCATTACAAAGTCTACAGTAACATCTGCACCATCAATAGTAACACTTTGCGAAGTTTTTGCATACCCTATAAAGGTTGCAGACAATGTGTAAGTACCGTTTTCTAAATTACTAATAGAGTAGTTCCCATCAAAATCTGTAACAGCTCCTTTAGTAGTTCCATCTACAATAACATTAACACCTGGTAAAGGCATACCTGTATTGTCTTTTACATTTCCTGATATTGATTGTGCTATTGCAGTACTAACTGAAAGCAGCAACATTATCAATAAAATTCCATTTTTTCTAATTAAATTCATTTTGTCTTAATTTAAGTTATTCGATAAATTATTTAGTTAATATTTAGCAAATCTATATTTATAACATATAAATTTTTATTTTTTCATAACGAAAACGTTTTCGATTTCAACGAAAACGTTTTCGATTTTATTTTTTCCTTATATTTAGATTTTAAAATAACTACTTTTTTATGAAACCTGTAACCTTAAAAGACATTGCCGAACAATTAAATATTTCTGTCACAACAGTATCGAAGGCTCTAAAAGATTACCCCGATGTTAGTAAAAAAACTAGAGGGTTGGTTAGGGAATTAGCAAAAACATTAAACTACAAACCCAATACTTTTGCTGTTAACTTAAGAACTAAAGAATCTAAAACAATTGGTTTAATAATCCCCGTAATTGTTCATCACTTTTTTTCAAATGTTATTAAAGGTATTATTTCGCAGGCTGAAAAAAAAGGGTATTTGGTTATCATACTTCAATCTAATGAATCTTATGCTCTTGAAAAAAAACAAATTGACTTATTACTAAGCCAACGTGTTGATGGTATACTCATATCTTTAGCAAATGAAACCGCAAACTTTAATCACCTAAATGAAGTTTTAGCTCAAGACAAACCTTTGGTTATGTTTGATAAGATTGCCAAAATAGTAAAATGTTCTAAAGTAATTATTGATGATAGGAAAGCGGCTTATATAGCTACACAACATTTAATAGACATAGGTTGTAAACGTATTGCACATTTTAGAGGAGCCCTTTTGCCTCAGAATTCTATAGATAGATTTCTTGGTTACAAAAAAGCCTTATTGGATAATAATTTGCCCTACGACCCTTCTTTAGTTTATATCTGTGAATGTGGGGATATGAGCTTTCAAGAAGGTGAGAAAAATGCGCAACAATTATTAAAAGACCATAATGATGTAGATGGCATTTTTATAAATACCGATTTAGTAGCTATTGGGGCTATGACAGAATTTAATAAACAGGGGGTTAAAGTTCCTGAAGATATTAGTATTGTTGGGTTTAGTAATTGGTTTATGTCTTCGGTCATATCTCCAACTTTAACAACTATTGACCAGCCTGGTTACAAAATGGGGAAAACAGCGTTCAAACAACTTTACAAGGAAATAAAAGCTATTAAAAACAAGAAAGCTAGTACACCAAAAATAATTACTCTTGAAACAGCTTTGATAAAGAGAGAATCTACTAAAACCCTTGTTAATTAAAGTTATTTTAAGAAATTGATATTTCTTTTTAAACCTGAATACTTGGTGCGCTTAACAGCCGAAGTCTTAAATACTTTCCTAAAAGTATCCTCCGTGATTTCTTCCCAATCCTTTTTCGTCATGGATAATAATTCGGGATGCGGATTGAAAAGTGGTTCGTTATGTGATTTTGAAAAGCGATTCCATGGACAAACATCTTGACACACATCACAGCCAAACATCCAATCATCCATTTTGCCTTTGAACTCTGTGGGGATATTTTCTTTTAATTCTATTGTAAAATAGGAAATACACTTGCTCCCATCCACCACATAAGGCTCAGTAATGGCTTCTGTTGGACATGCGTCGATACAGGCGGTGCAAGTTCCACAGTGATCGGTAACCGAATTATCATAGTCTAGTTCTAAATCTATAATCAGTTCTGCAATAAAATAAAAAGACCCAACTTGTTGTGTTAATAAATTACTGTGTTTACCAATCCAACCCAATCCAGATTTTGCTGCCCAAGCTTTATCTAAAACTGGTGCGGAATCAACAAAGGCGCGCCCATGTACATCGCCTATTTCTTCTTGAATAAAATGTAAAAGGGATTTTAGTTTGTCTTTTATAACAAAATGATAATCAGCTCCGTAAGCATATTTTGACAGCTTGAAACTATCTTGATTTTGTTCTTCCGATGGGTAATAATTCAATAATAAAGACACCACGCTTTTTGAACCTTCAACCAATTTTGTTGGATCTAAACGTTTATCAAAATGGTTTTCCATGTACTGCATTTGCCCATGCATGTTTTGGTTCAACCATTTTTCTAATCTTGGCGCTTCTTCTTCTAAAAATTGTGCTTTACTAAAACCGCATGACAAAAAACCGAGGCGTTTAGCTTCGGTTTTAATGAGTTGCGTGTATTTTGATTTTGAATTCATTAATCCTTTTGGCTTCGACTGCGCTCAGCCTGACACCATTGCAAAAATTAAGCTAAAATAATCCGCCTTGAGTTGGTCCTTTAACCTTTCCCAAATGCTTATAAGCTTGCTCTGTAACTTCACGTCCTCGAGGGGTACGCATAATAAATCCTTGTTGAATTAAAAAAGGCTCGTAAACTTCCTCGATAGTTTCAGGGCTTTCACTTACGGCCGTTGCAATGGTTGAAATTCCAACGGGGCCACCTTTGAACTTTTCAATAATCGTGGTTAAAATTTTGTTATCCATTTCATCTAACCCGTGTGCATCAACATGTAAGGCTTCTAAAGCGTATTTTGCAATTTTAATATCAATACGTCCGTTGCCTTTTATTTGAGCAAAATCGCGAACACGACGTAATAATGCATTGGCTATTCTTGGTGTACCTCTACTTCTGCCTGCAATTTCAATAGCCGCTTCCATGGAGATGGGAACATCTAAAATTTCAGCACTTCGTTGTACAATGGTGGTAAGTAAATCGGTTTTATAATATTGCAATCTGCTTTGAATACCAAAACGTGCACGCATTGGCGCCGTTAATAACCCAGAACGCGTTGTTGCACCAACTAAAGTAAACGGATTCAAATTAATTTGTACCGAACGTGCATTTGGTCCAGACTCAATCATGATATCGATTTTATAATCTTCCATGGCTGAATATAAATACTCCTCAACTATCGGGCTTAATCGATGAATTTCATCAATGAACAACACATCACGCTCATCCAAATTAGTTAATAAACCTGCTAAATCCCCTGGTTTATCCAGAACAGGACCTGATGTTACTTTGATGCCAACGGTTAATTCGTTAGCTAAAATATGAGCTAGAGTTGTTTTTCCTAATCCTGGAGGCCCATGAAATAGTGTGTGATCTAAAGCTTCTGTTCTAAGATTTGCCGCTTGAACGAATATTTGAAGATTTTCCAATACTTGATCCTGACCTGTAAAATCATCAAATGACAACGGTCTTAACTTTCTTTCTACATCTAATTCTTCGGGTGAAAAATTGTCGTCTGTTGGATCTAGGTTTTCGTTCATATTTATGGTGTGACTTAACCCGATTTACCGTTCGGATTTTTAGAACATTTAAAAGGGCAAAACATTCGAGGCTTTTAGAATATATACAAAGGCAAGGACAATTACAGCGCTTAAACCTAGAACACCCTCCCAGTGATAGATACTCCAAAGCTCTCTTCTATTTGGTATCCTACCTTTTATTTTTTCAAATCTTTTGTAGGCTAATTTGTGGATAATGTAACCAACTAACACAAACAAAATTATTGCAGCTATATAATAAACCATATCCTTATCAATTTAATACGATAAAAATAAGCAAAACAAATGACTTACTTGAAAATTAATCAATGATAAAAGAAAGCATATGTAAAAGAGCCTTTCAACTCTAACAATGTTATAGAGAAAGGCTCTTCAGGCTTTTGGTTGGTATAAAAATGGTTGGTTAATTCAAAATTGTAAACTCACAGCGTCGGTTAATATCATATTCTCTATCATCACAAATGCCTTCTTTAACACACGCGTTAAGTGGTTGCATTTCGCCGTAACCAATACTTTTTAATCGGTTTCTTCTTATGCCTTGACTTACTAAATATTCAAGTGTTGAAGCGGAACGTCGTTTAGATAATTCTAAATTATATTGATCTGGACCGCGAGCATCGGTGTGAGCAGACACTTCAACTTCCATAGATGGATATTTCTTCATTAAATCCACTAAAACATTTAAAGTAACAGCAGCATCTTCACGAATAATAGATTTATCAAAATCAAAATAAATCTTATCTAATTTCACTTGTACATCGCCTTTTTCATTTTCTTTTACACGCTCTTCAGCATCAGCAAAAGATTCTAAATTTAAGTAAATATCATATTGTATTTTTCCTTTACTATCTGTAGAAAATTCGACATCTTGTGGAATATATGCTTTTCGTGTTCCTCGAACTTTATACTTTTTATTAGGTTCGATTTTGAAGATATAATAAGCATCATCTCCTACAATAGTATCTTGGATTACATTATCTGATTCGTCAAACAAAGTAACTAATGATCCGCCTAATAATGCTTTACTATTTAAATCTTGGACAATCCCTTCAACTTGATACATAGTTAATGGGTTTTGTTCTCTTCCAAAACCAAATAACCTATCATACCCTGTTCTGTTTGAAGACACAAAACCTTTATTATCCTTTTCTCTAACCACATAAGCGAAGTCGTCTAAATTACTATTGATTGAACTTCCTAAATTGACAGGTTTATCAAAACCACCATTTACCATATTACTTCTAAACACATCCAATCCGCCATAACCTTGATGACCAATTGATGAGAAATACAACACATTAAATTCACTAATAAACGGAAATTGCTCTCTGTGTTTGGTATTGATTTTGTCTCCTAAATTTTCTGGTTCGCCGTAAGTCCCGTCGTCATTAATAGTGACTTTATAAATATCAAAACTCCCTAGAGTCCCAGGCATATCACTTGCAAAATACAGTGTTTTTTCATCTTTACTTAAGGCAGGATGTTCCGTACTATATGTATTTGAGGTGAATGGCAATGCGGTAACATTTGTCCAAGCACCATCAATCAATTCAGCTTTATATATCTTAATATGTGCAATACGTTCGGCATCTGTTTTTTTACGCGTTGTATTTGTTCTATTAAAATACATGGTTTTTCCATCTTTAGTAAATACAGCGTTACTTTCATGTGTACCCGTATTTACAGCTTCCGAAAATGGTTGAATATTTTCTAAAACATTTTGACTCGTTATTGTTGCGCTATATAAATCTAAATATGGCAAATTATTCCATGTATAAGATGGGTTTTCAGAATTTCTTGCCGATGCGAACGCTACTTTATCATTGCCATAAAACGACAATCCAAAATCACTACTGGAATTTCTATTTTCTATTTGTTTTAATTTGAAAATATGTGGTGTAGTTTTATCTGTGTTTTCTATAAAACTAAGTGTATTAATGGGGTTGTTGTAGTATCTGCTTAAATGCTTATCAGCTTCTTTGTATTGCTTTACTCCTTTTAAAGCTTGAGCAAATCTGAAGTGATATTCAATATCGATAGAATCACCATATTCAACAAACAACTCTCTATAAGTTTTAACAGCCTTTTGAAGACTGGTGTTGTAATAATAACTATCTGCTAAATTTTGAAGCACTTCCTGATTTCTGTCTTTAGTTTCATAGATTTCTGAAGCTTCAGTATAAGCTCTCATTTCAAAAAGCTTGTTGACACGTTTTAAATTCCCTTTTTGGGCTAATGCCATTCCACTAACTAATAAAAGGCCTGCAAGTATGTATATCTGTTTTTTCATGTTTTCCTATTATTAAATTTTAGAAGAATCTTGGTGAACGGTCATATCCACCTCTGAATCCAAATAAATCGACATCAAACAAAATAAATATTTCGTGCGAGCCTGAATTAAATTCGCCTAAGTTAGTCGTTGTATAGTCATAGGCGTACCCTACTCTAAGTTCTGGTGTGATTTTAAAATTAATTAAAGCACTGATAGCATCGTCTAAACGATACCCCAAACCAGCTTCTAATTTTTCGTTGATTAATACATTTGCTGTAATATCTAAAGCCAAAGGGGCTCCATTAACAGCCTTTCCCATAAAGGCAGGTTTCAGTTTTAAATGTTCATTAATATCAAAAACATAGCCTCCTGTAAAAAAGTAGTGTATATTTTCAACACCTGTTGCTTTTATACCATTTTCATCCTCTAAATGCTTTGTTGAAAGCATGTTTGGTGCCGACAAACCTAAATAATATGAATCCGTAAAAAAGAAAGCACCAATTCCTAAATTTGGAAAGGCTTTACTAGTATTTTCGCTGAAAGCAACGTCAAGACCATTATTTACATTTCCTGACTGTAATATGAAACCATCAAAATTAGTATCAAAAAGCGTAACTCCTGCTTTTAAACCAAATGATATTTTACTTTCTAAGCCTACCGGTAGCACATAGGCGAAATCTGCATAAATATTATTTTCATTTACAACATCGCCAATATTATCGTTGGTAAAAGAAATACCTATTTCTATTTTTTCGTTTATTGGTGTATGGGCAAAAAAGCTTCCCGTTTTTGGAGCGCCTTCTATGCCTACCCATTGTGTTCTGTATAATCCTCCTAAATTTAATATGCCTTCTTCCGCTGTTGCATAAGCTGGATTAATCACACTCATATTGTACATATATTGTGTAAACTGCGGGTCTTGTTGTGCAAAACTTTGTAATGACATAAGCGTCAAACTTAACAAAGCAGCTATTTTATGATATATATTTAAATCTTTCATGTTTCTAAATTTACTTTATCTATAAATTATCTGCTTAAATATAAGCGCCCTTGTTCTGGTTTATTTACACCATCATTAAAGTTGAAAATGTAGAAATAAACACCTACGGGCAAATCGCCTTTTGAGACGATTCTTCCTTGATTAGAAGTGCCATCAAATCTTGGTGAATTTGCTTTTCCTCTATAAACAATGTTTCCGTTTCGGTTATAAATTTCCATTTCAAAACTCGGATATAATATGGCTAGGTTATCAACATCGAATGTATCATTAGTGCCATCTCCATTTGGAGAAAATCCGTCTGGAATTATTAATTTACCACAAGCTGTTAGGTCTGGAGCAACTTCTAAACGCACACTACTTTCACAACCAGTTACTTGATCTATCAGAGCCACATAATACGTAGTATTGGTTAATAGCGAACTGCTTGAAATAGAGGAACTTCCTGTTGAAGTATCATACCAACTTAAATTATCTAGATTGTTATCATATTCTAAAATATTATCTGATAATGCTTGAATAGTAGGACTGTCGTTAATACAATATTCCATACTGGCATCATCTAATGTTGGTGTTGGTGCATCATTTATTGACACATTAATTAGAGCTGGTGTTGAAGATTCGCAACCAGAACTATTAGTTTGGGTAACGTAATAATCTTCGCCATCTACCAAAGTATCTGCAGAATTTAAAGGTAAAGTTAGTGCCATATCTTCATACCAATTAACCGTTCCTGTTGGTCTTATACTAGTTGCTAAATCTGCTACAGTCGGATTATTTACTAAACAAAATTCTGGATTTGCATCATTGACTATTACTGTAGGACTATCATTTATGGTTACTGTAATTTCAGCAGTTGAATCTGGTGAACATGGCGCTACAGCTGTAACGGTATAAGTATAAACAGTTGCAGCATCAACGGCGGGATCAAATACCCCTGTTCCACTTGTCAATACTGGGGACCATACACCACCGCTTTGTGCACCTGTTCCTAATAAAGTAAATAAATCTGTTGGGGCATCTATCATACAGAATGAAGCTGTATTATCTGTTCCCGCATTTGGCGCCAGAGTTACTGTTACATCAACATCGCTGCTAAATGTTCCGCAGGCATTTGTAAATGCATAAGTATACGTGCCATCTGGATCTACTAACGGATCAAAAACTCCTGTAGTACTTGTTAAGGATGGCGACCAAGTTCCTCCTGTATCCGCACTTCCTAAAAGTGTAAATAAATCGGTTGTTCCATTGTTACTACAAATACCTAAAGTATTATCTGTTCCAGCGTTAAATGGCTCTTCAATAGTTACTGTTATAATTGTGCTATCATCAATACATGGTGATGAAGCTGTTACTAAATAGGTGAAATTATATGTCCCAGCTGAAACTCCAGTGGCATCAAAAACATTTCCTGCTAAGCTGCCTACGCCATCATCATTTGTCCACAACCCACCTGTATCTTCTGTCCCATCTAATCCTGTAAATAAATCAATACTGCTATTATCATTACAAGTTACAATTGCAGTTGTATTTGCTACTCCTGCATTTGGTGATTGGTAAATTATTGCGGTTACGGCTGTTCGTACTGAAGACTCACAACTTGATGTTCCATCCGTTTGAGTTGCATAGTAAATTTGACCATCTACCAAAGCTGTTGTGCCTGCTAAAAGATTACCACCAGTTAAAGCGTCATACCATTGAATGGTTGTTCCGGTAGCAACTAAATCTGCCGCAATTGCTGTATCACAAAATTCTTGTGGTGTCGATGCCATTGGTGCAGGTGTATCATTAATAACAATGCTTACTGTAACATTCACATCATCACAAGTTCCTATAGTGTCTACATCAAAGGTGAAGTCATAAGCTCCTGCTGCTAGACCATCTAAAGTTACCATGTTACCAGATAACGCTCCAGAAACATCATCATCATTCCATGTACCTGTTTGGTCTTCATCTGTCAATAAATTAAACAGATTATATGTTTGACCTGTTGTTATATCGGCAATACAAAATGCAACCGGTGTATTTACTGTCCCTGATTCTGGGGCGTCTTCAACAATTATGGCCACCGTGCTACTATTTGAGCACCCGTTTGCATCTGTTATACTATAAGTGAAGTTGTATGAACCAATAGTTAGTATGGTTAAATCAACATTAGTTCCTGTTAGCGCTCCTGATGCATCATCGTCTGTCCACGTTCCTCCCGAATCTTCACCTGTCAATTGACCAAATAAATCTAATGGAGAATTTGCGGCTAAATCATTTTTACAAAATGTTTCTGGTGTTGGAGTTCCTGTAATTGGTAAAGGGTTAATTGTTATTTGAACTGTTACTAGTTCATCATCACAACTACTAATAGCATCTATATCAAAAGTAAAATCATAAGTTCCTGAAGTTAATCCAGATAAATCCGATGGATTGGCTGCTACGGTCCCTGTATTGTCCGTTCCTGAAAACCAGGTTCCTGTTTGATCTTCACCATTTAGCAGGTCGAATAAATCGTAACTAGCCGGTGCTGTTCCTTCGCAAAATTCTGGGAAGGTTGCCACTGGTGTTCCAGATTCTGGGGCGTCTTCAACAATTATGGCCACCGTGCTACTATTTGAGCACCCGTTTGCATCTGTTATACTATAAGTGAAGTTGTATGAACCAATAGTTAGTATGGTTAAATCAACATTAGTTCCTGTTAGCGCTCCTGATGCATCATCGTCTGTCCACGTTCCTCCCGAATCTTCACCTGTCAATTGACCAAATAAATCTAATGGAGAATTTGAAGCTAAATCATTTTCGCAAAACGTAGCAGGCATTGGTATTCCTGTATCTGGCAAAGGGTTGATTGTTACTTGAACTGTTACTAAGGCATCGTCACAGGTTCCGATAGCATCGACATCAAAAGTAAAATTATAAGTCCCTGGAGTTAATCCAGATAAATCCGATGGATTGGCTGCTACGGTTCCTGTATTATCTGTTCCTGAAAACCAGGTTCCTGTTTGATCTTCACCATTTAGCAAATCGAATAAATCATAACTAGATGGTGCTGAACCTTCACAAAATTCTGGGAAAGCGGTAACTGGTATTCCTGATTCTGGGGACGGTTCAACCGTTATGGTTATTGCTTCTGTATCAGAACATGTGCCATTATCAATTGTATAATTAAAACTATATGGGCTTCCTGAAACAATAAAACTTGTTATATCTAAAGAATTAGAAATTGTTGCATTACTCACATCTGTCCAAGTCCCACTGTTATTATCCTGAGAACCATCTAAGGCATCGAATAAATTAAAAGGTGAATTTGCAGCCAAATCATTTTCACAAAATGTTTGATTTATGGCAACACCAGCATTTGGATCTTGTAAAACCACTACTTGAACCGTTGTAGATTCTTCTGGACAAGGATTTGGCGATAGGTTTTGAGTATATGTAAAACTGTATGTATTTGGCGTAAAACCTGTTAAATCAATTGGCGATGACACTATAGGATCTGTACTTGTTGTGCCTTGTGTCCATTGACCATTTGGGTCTTCATTTCCTAAAAGCGAAAATAAATCTAAATCTGAAGGTAAACTTGACTCACAAAACGATATAGGGCTTCCTACTGATACTGTTCCTGAATTTAATGTTTCATAAACCGTAATGACTACCGTTGATACGCCATCGGGGCAAACACCATTACTAGGAACCGTATATGTAAACGTATAAGTTCCTGCTGTTGTTAATGTTGAAATATTTACTGTTCCTAAATTGCCGTTAGTTGTCTTTAATGGTCCTGACCAAGTTCCTGAAGAATCTTTTGGGCCTCCCAACTCATCGAATAAATTAAAATCTGACGCAGGTAGGCTATCATCACAATATTCTAAATTTGAAGATGTTCCTGGGGCTACAGGATCATCAATATTTACTGTTACTTCAGCTGGATTACTCACACAAAACACATCATTCACTTGAATATAATATGTGTTTCCGTCTACTAACGGAGCAAGTAAAGACAATGCGGGTAGAATAGGATCTCCAAAACCGTCTAGATTTTCATACCAGTTAAAATTAGTAGCCGTAGTTCCTGGATCTAAATCCCCAACAGTTGGATTAGTATCTGAACAGAATGCTTGAGGATTTTCTGGTGTTGGATCAGGTGGTGCATTAAAAACTCCTATTTGACCAATTTCTAACTGGCTTTTACAGCCTCCATTATCTAAAAATACAATAAAGTAATTCGATGCACCACTAGGAATCATATCAGTAGGGTTTGCTTGGTCCGTTAAACCAACATCGTTATAGATTTCTACAGATCCTCCAACAGAAATGCTTGGTTGTAAAACATCATCTATATATGTTTGAATAGTAGCATTTTCATTACTACAATACAAACGATCCAGATTATGACCCGAAGCATCCACTTGAAAATCAACAGTAATAGATAATCTCGTACCACAACTTCCAGTATTATCATCTGCATAATAGACACCTTCAGCAACTAACTGATTAATATTATACGGACTACCTCCTGTTAGTACATCATACCAAACAATACTACTACCCCCATCAGTAGCATAAACATTTAAATCATTAAATGTGAAGCCTGATGCATTACAAATAGGTGCTGGGGTCGGATTGGGTATTGAAGGACATTGGGCAGAAGCTGTAAATAATGTCCCAAATAACAATAAAGTAAAGAGTCCAATAAATAATGTATTTCTTGACATTAGTTTTGTTTTCATAATCGAAAATTTAGAATCTTGATATAATAGCTTAAAATAAAACTGTTTAAATTCTATATTCAATTATACAGTAGAATTATTCACACAAATTATTTTACGTATGCAATTTAACTGATTTTTTTGTATTTTGTCGAAATATTTTACATTATTTTGTATTTCATCGGAAATAAATGCTTTTAAACAGAAAAACTCGCCTAAAATAGGTGAGTTTTTACATATAAGAGTGATATTATTAATTAATGCTGAAGTTCTTCTTCACCATCTTTTAAAGGAATATTTTGTGGAATAAAATCTACATCATGTCCCGGTTTGCTATAATCGTAAGCCCAACGATGTACATGAGGAATTTCTCCTGGCCAGTTTCCATGCATGTGTTCTACAGGAGCCGTCCATTCTAAAGTTGTAGATTTCCAAGGGTTTTGAACAGCTTTTTTTCCGAAGAAAATACTGCTGAAAAAGTTATATAAATATACTATTTGCACCACTCCACCAATTAAAGCAAATATGGTTATGATAACATTAACGTTTGCTAAATCATCAAATAACGGAAAGTTACTATTCGTATAATAACGACGTGGTAAACCTGCCATACCAATAAAATGCATTGGGAAGAATACTCCATAAGCACAAACTGCAGTTATCCAAAAGTGGATATAACCAAGGTTTTTATTAAGCATACGTCCAAACATTTTTGGATACCAATGATATATTCCAGCGAACATACCATACAATGCAGATATACCCATTACTAAGTGAAAGTGAGCTACAACAAAATATGTATCATGTACATTTATATCTAAAGCACTATCTCCTAATATAATTCCTGTTAAACCACCTGTTATAAATGTTGACACAAAACCAATAGAAAACAACATGGCTGGATTCATCTGTAAATTACCCTTCCAGAGCGTGGTTATCCAGTTAAAAGCTTTAACCGCTGATGGAATTGCAATTAACAACGTTGTAAATGTAAACACCGATCCCAAAAATGGATTCATTCCTGAAATGAACATATGGTGTCCCCATACAATTGTTGATAAGAACGCGATGGCTAATATAGAAGCAATCATAGCACGGTAACCAAAAATAGGCTTACGTGAGTTGGATGCCATAATTTCGGAAACTAGCCCCATTGCAGGTAAAATTACAATATATACCTCTGGATGCCCTAAGAACCAAAATAAGTGTTCAAATAATACTGGAGACCCCCCTTGGTAATGTAATACTTCACCTTGAATAAAAATATCTGACAAGAAGAATGATGTTCCAAAACTTCTATCCATTATTAATAGTAAGGCTGCTGATAATAATACTGGAAATGAAATAATACCAATAATAGCAGTTACAAAAAATGCCCAAATTGTTAAAGGTAGTCTTGTCATAGACATGCCTTTAGTACGCAGGTTAATCACTGTTACAACATAGTTAAGCGATCCTAATAATGAAGATGCAATAAATATAGCCATAGATACTAACCATAAAGTCATACCCATACCAGAACCACCTTGTGCCATTGGCAAAGCACTTAACGGAGGATATATAGTCCATCCTGCAGATGCCGGTCCAGCCTCAACAAATAATGAAATTACCATGATTATACTTGATAAAAAGAATAACCAATACGATACCATATTTAAGAAACCTGATGCCATATCACGTGCACCAATTTGTAACGGAATCAATAGGTTACTAAACGTACCACTTAATCCAGCCGTCAATACAAAGAATACCATGATAGTACCGTGAATGGTAACCAATGCTAAATAAATATCAGCATCCATAACACCACCTGGTGCCCATTTACCTAATAAAGCTTCGAATAATACGTTTGGTTCCTCTGGCCATGCAATTTGCATACGGAACATCATTGACATTATTACACCAATAACTCCCATAATAGTACCTGTAATTAGGTACTGCTTGGCAATCATTTTATGGTCTTGGCTAAATATATATTTAGTTACAAACGTTTCTTTATGATGATGTCCGTGGTCGTCGTCGTGAGCGTGGTTATCTGCGTGTGCTGACATAATCTTATATCGTATTTATCTTTTTAATTAGTTAACTAGAGAGTTCTTGAATTGTTTTTGGGTTGCAATCCAAGCATCATATTCTTCTTGAGTTTCTACTACAATTTTCATTTGCATGTTGTAGTGAGATTTACCACAAATTTTATTACATAGTAATAAGTAATCAAACTCATAACGCTCTAAGGCTTCTTCACCATTAGCAATTAATGGTTTACTATTTTCAACTCTAATCTCATTAATTCTTTTAACTTTTTCTTGCATTTGCTGCGTTTCACGCATATCAGCAGTGGTTACAGTTGGTGTAAACCCAAATTGAGTTATCATACCGGGAACACAGTTCATTTGTGCTCTAAAGTGTGGCATATATGCTGAGTGCAATACATCTTGGGAACGCATTTTAAACAATACTGGTTTCCCAACTGGTAAATGCAATTCTGTAGTAATCACATCATCTTGCGCATTTGGATCAGCTTCGTCTAAACCTAAGATGTTAGCGCGGTCAATATCTATTAAACGCACATTGGCTTTACCTAAAGTATTATCATTTCCACCATACCTAGCTTTCCAGTTAAACTGTTGTGCATAAAGCTCTACTACTAATGGGTCATCGCTTTCATCAACACCCATGATATTAATCCAAGTACTTAATCCATAAATAATTAAACCTGCTAAAACAATTACAGGAATGATTGTCCAAATAGCTTCTAATTTATTATTATCTGCAAAGAACAATGCTTTTTTACCCTTTTCACCTTTATATTTAAAAGCGAAATAATGTAATAAAAATTGAGTTATGGTTTGAGTTATGAAAATAATTACCATAGAGATAATCATCAAATTATCAATAGTTGGTCCATGCTCTGAAGCGGAATTCGACATTAAAGGCAAATCACCCCATTTTACAAAGCATACAATGGTAATGATATAAATGAATGCTAAAAAGCCTATCATTAAATATGCATTTAAGGTATTGTCCTTATCGGTGGCAACTTGTGAATTTTCAGTCTTAGCTTGCGCTAAATCGAAAATCTTAACCATTTGCCAAATGGCAACTAAAATAAATACTAAAACTATAATTGTTAATAAAGCAGTCATTGGTATCGTTCGTCTTTATTTATATCTAATTAATAATGAAATTCTTCACTTTCCTTTCTAAAAGGATATCCTTTTACTAGCAATGGAGCTTTTGTAAGCGCTGTAAACACTACAAATATGAATAAGCCTGCGAAAAGTAATACTGAACTTATTTCAGGAATTCCTATAAACCATCTGTCTCCAACAGTTGCTGGCATAATCATATTGAAAATATCTATATAATGTCCAAACAAAATAACTAAACCTGCCATAACCACAAACCAAGGGATACGTTTGTAATCGGCATTCATTAACATTAATATTGGAAATACAAAGTTCATAACCACCATACCTAAGAACGGTAATTTATAATCTTGGAAACGTGTTACAAAATAGGTTACTTCTTCTGGAATATTCGAATACCAGATTAACATGAACTGTGAGAACCATAAGTAAGTCCAGAAAATACTGAAAGCAAACATAAACTTAGCAACATCATGTAAATGATTTTCATTTACAAACTCTAAATAGTTTCTAGATTTTAAATAAATAGTAATTAAAGCTATAACCGTAATACCACTTACAAACATACTAGCAAATACGTACCATCCAAATAATGTTGAAAACCAGTGAGGATCTACACTCATAATCCAATCCCAAGACATCATAGATTCTGTATATATAAAGAATACTAAAAATGCTGCTGAAATACGGAATGATTTTTTGAAGTTACTTTTATCTTCTGCTGTATCTTGAGCAATAGAGAATTTACGTGAAAAATGACGGTACAAGCTCCAACCTCCTATAAATATTAAACCTCTAATGATGAAACCCCAAATGTTTAACCATCCTGTTTTTCCTTCAATAAGTTTATCATGAGCCACAACTTCTGGATCCATCCAGATGAATAAGTTATTATGGCCAATAAAGTGAGATGCAGCTGCTATTCCCAAAACGATCAAAGCGCCAGGTAATAAGTACGCAGTCATTCCCTCCATAACTCTAAACAATACTGGAGACCACCCTGCTTGTGATGCAATTTGAATAGCATAAAATGCTAAAACTCCAAGTGCAATCATCATAAAGAAAAATGCGGCAACATAAAGCGCAGACCAAGGTCTATTTGCTATTTGATGCTGAACATGCTCAATATGTTTTGCATGTTCGTCTACCTCTGCGTGAGCAGTTTCTCCGTGACTTTCAGCGTGTGAATCTACTGTTGCATGTGCACCATGACTTGCTTCATCATGAGTAGCCTCTTCACCATGTCCTCCACCGTGATGTGATTCTTCTGCAAGTAAGTGCTCAACTTCCTCAAAAGATTTATGAGATGTCATAAAACCATATCCAACACCTAATGCTCCTAATATCATTAAAATGAAAGAAAATGTCTTTAATTTATTTGAAAATGTATACATATCTTATAATAATCTTATCAATCTTACTTTTCTAAATCTGCTTTCAACTTTAACACATACGATACCACTTGCCAACGCTCTTCCTCATTCAATTGGTTAGCGTAAGAACCCATAGCATTTTTGCCATAATATATCGTGTGATAAATACTTCCTGCATTTATCGCTCTACCTGCATCATCATAACTAGGAATACCAAGAATCTTTTCTCGTTTCACCAAGTTACCTTGCCCTTTTCCTTTATTTCCGTGGCAAATTCCACAATAAATATCGTACAATTCTTTTCCTCGATTCAAATCCACCTGAGTCGAATCTAAAGGAGTCATTAAAGTCGCTTTTGCTAACTCATATCCTGCTGTAGAATTTTCAATATCGAAAGGCACATAACCTCTAGGTATTGAACCATCAACTGGCAACTGCGCCTCTACTCCGTTAGGAAATGCAGCTTCACCATACGTTTCATATCCAGCAGATTCATACATATTCGGCATGAATTGATAGTTAGGTGCTGTGCTCTTATTACAAGATACAGCAACAAAAACAACTGCTATTACTAATATTTTAATTAAGCTTTTCATCTTTATCATTAATGGGCTTTATCAACTAAATTAATTTCTACGGCTCCAGTTTCTGCTAGCAAACTTTCTAGTTCTTTTTCATTTCCATGAACAGCAATTTCCATTAAAAAATGGTCATCGGTAGTTCTTGGGTCAGGATTTTCAGCATTTTTGAATGGCCACATTCTACTACGCAGGTAAAATGTAATTACCATTAAATGCGCTGCAAAAAACACCGTAAGTTCAAACATAATTGGCACGAACGCTGGCATATTTTCTATATAACTGAAACTTGGCTTACCTCCAATATTTTGAGGCCAATCTTCAATCATAATGAAATTCATCATCACAATCGCTACGGTTAAACCAACTAAACCATACATAAATGCTGTAATAGCAATACGTGTAGGAGCAAGTCCCATGGCTTTGTCTAGTCCGTGAACTGGAAATGGTGTATATATTTCTTCAATGTGATGTCTTTCTGCCTTAACCTGTTTAACGGCCGACATTAAAATATCATCATCAGTATAAATAGCGTGAATAACTTTTGAAGCTTCCATTGACTATGTTTAGTTTATTAATTTTTTAGCTTGTCCAGACCAATCATCACGTTCGGCTCTTCCTGGGAAAGTACCTGTAATACTGTCTAACAAATCGTATTCTTTTTTCGTCATCTTACTAACCTGAAGGAAGGTATAAATACCAATACTGTTAAGTACTTCTTCCATTTTTGGACCGATACCATTTATTTTCTTTAAATCATCGGCAGTTTGCGTAGCTGCATCAAAAGCACCTATACTTCCCAAAAGGTTACTCACTTTTTCTGAATTATCACCTTTTGAAGTTGCAGCAGGTTTAATAACAGTTCCTCCTGATGTTCTTGCATCGGCGCCTGTTCCTACCAAACTGTTTCCAGCTTCTCTAATATTTTTATAACGTTCTCCAGATGATTTTAAAATTGTTTTAACCTCAGCTTGCGCTATTACTGGAAATGTTCTTGCATATAATAAAAATAACACAAAGAAGAATCCAATCGTTCCGATAAAAATTCCAATATCAACAAATGTTGGAGAGAACATCGTCCATGATGATGGTAAATAATCTCTGTGTAATGATGTTACAATAATTACAAAACGCTCGAACCACATTCCAATATTTACTACAATTGAGATAAAGAAGGAGAACATAATGCTTGTTCTTAATTTCTTAAACCACATAAACTGTGGAGAGAAAACATTACAAGTCATCATTGCCCAATACGCCCACCAGTAAGGTCCGGTTGCTCTGTTTAAGAATGCGTATTGTTCGTATTCTACACCAGAATACCATGCTATAAATAACTCTGTGATATATGCTACACCAACGATTGAACCTGTAATCATAATGACTATGTTCATTAATTCGATGTGTTGTACTGTAATATAATCTTCAAGGCTACATACTTTTCTCATAATTATAAGAAGCGTATTTACCATGGCAAATCCTGAGAATACCGCTCCAGCAACAAAGTATGGTGGAAAAATCGTTGTATGCCACCCTGGAATAACGGAAGTTGCGAAGTCAAACGATACAATAGTATGTACAGAAAGTACTAATGGTGTTGCTAAACCAGCAAGTACCAAAGATACTTCTTCAAAACGTTGCCAATCTTTTGCTCTACCAGACCATCCGAAACTTAATAATGAATAAATTTTCTTTTGAAAAGGTTTAATCGCTCTATCTCTAAGCATAGCAAAATCTGGTAATAATCCAGTCCACCAGAATACTAATGATACCGATAAATACGTCGAAATCGCGAATACATCCCAAAGTAATGGCGAGTTAAAGTTTACCCATAACGAGCCAAATTGATTAGGAATTGGTAATACCCAATATCCTAACCATGGACGACCCATGTGAATAATTGGGAACAAACCTGCTTGTACTACCGAGAAAATGGTCATAGCCTCCGCAGAACGGTTAATTGCCATTCTCCATTTTTGACGGAACAATAAAAGTACCGCCGAAATCAATGTTCCTGCGTGACCAATACCAACCCACCAAACGAAGTTAGTAATATCCCAAGCCCAACCTACGGTCTTGTTTAAACCCCAAGTTCCAATACCTGTTGATATTGTGTATAAAATACATCCGATTCCCCAAAGGAAAGCCACAAGTGAGATACTAAATACTATCCACCATTGCTTATTTGCTTTTCCTTCTACAGGAGCAGCCACATCCACAGTAACGTCGTGGTATGATTTTTCCCCTGTAACTAAAGGTCTTCTAATAGGTGCTTCGTAATGAGACGCCATAATTATATAATTGATTCTTTAATTAAATTTATGCTTCAGTTGTATTTCTCACTTTAGTATGATACTGCACATTAGGCTTGGTACCAACACTTTCTAACAAGTGATACATACGATTATCTTTTAAAAGTTTTGCAACTTTTGAGTATTTATCATTAATGTCACCAAAACTCATTGCTCCGTTGCTACAAGCTGCAGAACATGCTGTTTGGAATTCGCCATCTTTAATTTCACGACCATCACGTTTGGCATCCAAAATTGTTTTTTGTGTTTTTTGAATACACATAGAACATTTTTCCATCACACCACGAGAACGTACTACCACATCTGGATTTAATACCATACGGCCTAAATCATCATTCATATGATAATCAAACTCATCATTGCCATTGTACAAGAACCAGTTAAAACGACGAACTTTATACGGACAGTTGTTAGCACAATATCTTGTACCTACACAACGGTTATAAGCCATGTGGTTTTGACCTTGACGACCATGAGATGTTGCTGCCACAGGACAAACTGTTTCACAAGGCGCGTGGTTACAATGCTGACACATTACTGGTTGGAATGCTACTTGAGGATTCTCAGAAGCATTTTCCATTTCAGCAAATTCACTTAATGAACTTCCTAAACCAGATATATCGTCTTTTTTAGTATTATCGCCTTCAAACGATTCTTCAGATGAATAATATCTATCAATACGTAACCAGTGCATATCACGGCTACGACGCACTTCAGTTTTACCAACAACAGGCACATTATTTTCAGCGTGACAAGCAATAACACAAGCCCCACATCCCGTACAGGCATTTAAGTCGATTGACAAGTTGAAGTGATGCCCGATTGAACGATCAAATTCATCCCATAAATCAACATCTGGAGATGTTACTGGAGTTTCTACGTGGTTTAAAGATACAGTAGGCACTTTATTCCAAACATTTCTATCTTTAGTATTGAATATCTCTAAAGTAGTTTCTTTAATGATATCGCCACGCCCCATTAAGGTATTGTGTAACTGTACTGAAGCAAATTCATGCTCACCAGCAGCAGCTTCAATAGTAACATTTTGAACTGTATTGAAGTTTTGATAAAATGCATAGGCGTTAACACCTGTTTGCATTTCTGTTTTTAAACCTTTAGTTTTTCCGTAACCTAATGCTAATCCTACAGAGCCTTTTGCTTGCCCTGGCTGAATCATTACTGGCACTTTTAAAGTAGCTCCGTTTACCGAAACATTAGCATAACTACCATTTAATGCACCGTTAGCCACATGTGTATTGGTTAAACCTTTTTCATCAGCATCCGCTTTAGAAATGGTTAAATAGTTATCCCAAGATGCTCTTGTTAAAGGATCAGGAAATTCTTGTAACCATGGGTTATTGGCTTGTTGCCCATCTCCCATACCTACTTTAGTATATAATGTTAATTCTAAACCTCCGTTTGATTTTGCAGAAGAAGCTAAAGCTCTCGCTGCATTCCCTGAAGGTGCTTCTACTGCTTCATCAGCATCAGATGTCTCCACAGTTTCAGTAGCAATTTGTCCTACATAAACACCATCATGTAATGCTTTATTGAAAGAATCACCACTTAAAATACCAGCTCCCCAAGCATCTTTGATATAATCATGATAAGACACATCATTTCCTGTCCATTTTAATAAAGCGTCTTGAAACTGACGTGTATCAAATAAAGGACGTATTGTTGGCTGCGTTAATGCATAATGTCCTTTCTTAATTTCAACGTCGCCCCAAGATTCTAAATAATGAGGAGCTGCTGCAATATATTGTGTTTCTGAAGACGTTTCGTCTGCTTTCATAGAAAACGCTACAGATAATTCTACTTTTTTCAATCCTTCAGCAAAATCTGAAGCATTTGGTAAGCTGTATATTGGATTTACACCACTCATGATAAGTGCTCCAACCCGACCTGCTTTCATATCACCAACTAATCTAGCAACAGCAATATCACTACCTTGCCTTGTTTTAATTGGAGATGTTTTATCAAAAGCTTTACTACCTAAAGCTTCGTTAATTTCTAAAGCTACAGTTTGAGCGTTTACATCTTGAATTCCTGTAACCACTAAACCTTTACTTCCTGCTTTCTTAAGTTGAGAAGCTGCTTTCTTAATAGCATCTTCGATGTTTTCAGGTAAAGTTCCTGAAACAGAACCACCAACCACATAACTATATAACTTAGCTAAAGCTATTTTTTGTTGTGAAGGCGTTAAAGGTACACGTTTATCTGCATTTGCACCAGTAAGAGACATATTAGACTCAAACTGAATGTGTCTTGACATTTTACCGTGATCAGGCACTCTATTTTTAGAATATCCAGAATCAAATCCGCCACCTTGCCAATCTCCTAAGAAATCTGCACCAACAGAAACGATAGTCATCGCTTTAGCAAAATCGTAATTCGCTAGCCCGCGTTCTCCATATTTAGCCTGATAAGCATCCAATGCAGTAGATTCTGAAACAGCATCGTACACTACATGACTAACATTACCGTATTTTTCTTTAAATTCTGAAATCAACTTACTTGTAGATGGACTAGCAAACGTTTGTGTTAATAACACAATGTTTTTATTAGCCGCAGCAATATCAGTTAATTTTTGATTGGTTTCAGCATCAAAGTCACTCCAAGAAATTGACTCACCATCTTTTTTAGGACCTTGAACTCTTAAACTATCATACAATCCTAAAACAGAAGCATTTACTCTAGCATTAGCACTACCATTGGTAGCTGCCATTGTATTATTCTCAATTTTAATTGGACGACCTTCTCGGGTTCTTACTAAAACACTTGCAAAATCAAATCCATCAGCAATTGTAGTTGCATAATAATTAGCAACCCCTGGAATAATTTCCGTTGGTTGCACTATATAAGGAATAGATTTTTTCACAGGACCTTCACAAGCTGCTAAAGAAGCAGCCGCTGTACTAAATCCTACATACTTTAAGAAATCGCGACGTGTTGTTGATGTAGCTTCTAATGTATCTTTATCACCTAAAAATTCATCAGTAGGAATCTCATTAACAAACTCGTTTTGTTTTAGCGTCTCAACAATAGAGCTATTTTCGTTTAGCTCTTCAACACTTTTCCAGTATTTCTTGTTTGATGACATATTATATAATTGAATTACTTCTTATTTAAATTTATTAATAGTGACATTTACCACATTCCATACCGCCCATTTGAGCAACCGTTAAATTATCTACACCATACTTTTTAGATAATTCTTCATGTATTTTTGTATAGTAAGCATTGTCTTTTACATTTACATCGGTTTCTCTATGGCAATTAATACACCAACCCATAGTTAAGGGCGCATGCTGATACATAACTTCCATTTCTTCAACAGGACCATGACATGTTTGACATTCTTGACCACCAACAGTAACGTGTTGCGAGTGATTGAAATACACAAAGTCTGGCAAATTATGAATACGCACCCATTTTACCGGTTGTGCATCACCCGAATATTTCTGATCTTCATCACTCCACCCAGCTGCAGCATATAATTTTTTGATTTCACCATCATAGAATTCTTTAGAATATTCTGGAGTTGTTTCTCCGTTATACTCATATATAGATTTATGACAGTTCATACAAACATTTAATGAAGGTATACCTGAGGTTTTACTAACTCTAGCGGAAGAGTGGCAATATTTACAATCAATACCATTATCGCCAGCGTGTATCTTATGCGAAAAATGAATAGGTTGTACAGGTTGATACCCTTGGTCTACACCAATTTGCATAAAGAAACCAAATACAAAATATGCACTTGACAATAAAAAGAATATGGCAACAATAATCATTAAAAATTGATTTTGCACAAATGCTTTCCACAGCGGTGTTCTTCCCGAAGTTTCAGGCAAATCGATATTTTGAGCTGAAGCAAAACGGCGTAATGTTTTGTTTACTACGTACAAACCAGCTGCTAATAAAATGAAAAGAATTGCTAAAGCACCTAAAATAATTTCGTTCGAGATACCATTTGAAGAACCACTTGTTTCTCCTCCTCCAACTGGAGCAGCAGCTTGAGCAGGTGCTTTCTTTTCCTCTGCTGTATAAGCAAGGATGTTACTTATATCTTCGTCCGATAATTGAGGCATAGCAGTCATTGCTGCACCGCCATACTCATTATAAATTTTGTTTGCGTAAGCGTCACCAGATTTAATAACGCCAGAACTATTACGAATCCATGCTTGAATCCAAGCACGATCTAAACCTTGCTCTTCATCCAAACGCGCTTCTACATGACGCAACGCAGGTCCCGTCATTTTTTTATCTAACTGATGACAAGCAGCACAATTGGCATTAAATAATGATTTTCCTTTTGCTGGATCCCCTTCCTGAGCGGAAAGAGCGGTTGTAAACGCTAATAATACAACTAAGCTTAAACGAAGAAAGTTTGTACTTAATTTACGGTGAATCACCTTTCTCATATTGTTGGTTAAATTAACTTCTAAACTTTGGCATGATTTTTATCATATAATAAATAAAAAATACACGCAGTTAAAAAAATCTGTCGCAAAAGTAATATTAAAAGTCGATTTGAAAAATGTTAGAGAAGTGATAATTGGTAATTTAGAGGAATTCTAAATAACAAAAAGAACCACAATTAAGTTTATAACGTATACATTTGTATAAAAAAATTTAAAAAAATGAACACATATAAATTAAGAATCAGTTTTTTAAGCGTTTTTTGTTTTGCACTAACGTCGACCTATTGTTTTTCGCAACAAGGCCATGTTACTATAAATCAAGACAAGCACATTACCGTTTTATTAGATCTTAAAAAAGAAATGAATAAGAATGAAACTGATTCTGAAAGGTTTAAAATACAGGTGTATTCTGGGAATCGTTCTGGGGCTCAAAACGCTAAAAATGAATTTAGTAGTTCTTTTGGCGATTGGCATCCTTCAATGCAATATGAAACGCCAAATTTTAAAATTTGGGCAGGTAATTTTAGAACGCGATTAGAAGCGGATAGAGCTTTAAAACGTATTAAAACAAAATTCCCTAGCGCATTTATTTTTAAGCCTAAGAAAGATAAAAATTAGTTTATTAAAGTTTTTATGCTTAAATATTGTCAATACAATTTAACAATACGTCAATAAATCTTATTAATTATTTTAATTTCTTTTTAACCTCAACTTCATGGAAAGCCTCAATTATATCGCCTTCTTTAATATCGTTATAGTTTTTAATTTGCATACCACAATCATAACCTTTAGTTACTTCTTTGGCATCATCCTTAAATCGTTTTAACGACGCTAATTCTCCTGTATAAACTACTACACCATCCCTTATTAATCTAATCCCTGAACTTCTAAGTATTTTACCATTAGTTACCATACATCCTGCAATAGTTCCAACTTTAGAAACTTTAAACATTTCTCTAATTTCAGCAGTACCTGTAATCTCTTCTTTAAGCTCTGGAGATAACATACCTTCCATCGCATCTTTAAGATCATTAATAGCGTCGTAAATAATAGAATATGATCTAATATCGATTTCTTCTTTATCTGCAATCATTCTTGCGTTACCAACAGGTCTCACATTAAATCCAATAATAATCGCGTCGGAAGCTGAAGCTAATAACACATCACTTTCTGTAATGGCTCCAACACCTTTATGTAAAATATTAACTTGAATTTCTTCAGTTGATAATTTCTGGAACGAATCTGTTAAGGCTTCAACCGAACCATCAACATCACCTTTAAGGATAATATTAAGTTCTTGGAAATCACCAAGTGCAATACGACGTCCAATTTCATCAAGCGTTATATGACGTTGCGTGCGTACAGACTGCTCGCGTTGCAATTGCGCTCGCTTTGAAGCAATTTGTTTTGCTTCACGCTCATCATCAAATACATTAAATTTATCACCTGCCTGAGGCGCTCCGTCTAAACCAAGAATAGACACAGGTGTTGAAGGTCCGGCTTCTGCAACGTCGTTTCCACGCTCATCGTGCATAGCTTTAACCTTTCCACTATTTTTTCCTGCAAGTACATAATCCCCAACTTTTAAAGTTCCAGCTTGTACTAGTATTGTAGACACATAGCCTCTACCTTTGTCTAAAAAGGCTTCAACTACAGTACCTACAGCAGGTTTATTTGGATTTGCTTTAAGCTCTAATAATTCTGCTTCAAGCAATACTTTTTCTAATAATTCTTTAACTCCAGTTCCTTCTTTAGCTGAAATATCATGAGATTGAATTTTTCCTCCCCAATCTTCAACTAATAAGTTCATTTGTGCTAATCCATCCTTAATCTTTTCTGGATTAGCGTCTGGCTTATCTATTTTATTTATAGCGAATACAATAGGAACTCCCGCTGCTTGCGCATGCGATATAGCTTCTTTTGTTTGTGGCATAATATCATCATCGGCCGCTGCTACAATAATAGCAATATCTGTAACTTGAGCACCACGAGCACGCATGGCTGTAAAGGCCTCGTGACCCGGAGTATCTAAGAATGCGATTTTTTGACCTCCTTCTAATTGAACACCGTAAGCACCAATATGCTGTGTAATTCCACCAGACTCTCCTGCGATTACATTTTCTTGACGAATATAATCTAGAAGCGACGTTTTACCATGATCTACGTGACCCATTACTGTAACAATTGGCGCACGTGGTTCTAGATCTTCTGGTCTATCTTCAACTTCTTCAATAGATTCTTCAATATCTGCAGTTACAAATTCTACTTGATATCCAAATTCATCAGCAACTATAGAAAGTGTTTCAGCATCTAAACGTTGGTTCATGGTAACCATCATTCCAAGTGACATACACGCTGAAATAATTTGGGTTACACTCACATCCATCATAGTAGCTACTTCATTTGCGGTAACAAACTCAGTTACTTTAAGGATTTTGCTTTCTGCTGCTTCTATCCGCTCATCAATCTCAGTCTGCTCCCTATGCTGATCTCTTTTATCTCTTCTGTATTTTGCGCCTTTTCCTTTGTTTGATTTACCTTGAAGTTTCTCAAGTGTTTCGCGCACTTGTTTTTTAACATCTTCTTCTGAAGGTTCTTCTTTAGGAACATTACGACGCCCTTGTCCTGGTTTACCTTTAAACCTGTCGTTTCCTCCTGTTCTTGGACCACCTGATCTATTTCCAGGACCAGTTTGAGGTGCTCCAGCTTTACTAATACGGCGACGCTTTTTCTTATTAGCATCTCCAGCTTTAGCTACTGGTTTTTTCTCTTCTTTCTTCTTTTTAGGTTTATTAAATTGAGATAAATCAATTTTATCACCTGAAATTTTTGGCCCAGTAAGTTTTTTATATTGTGTTTTTACCTTTTCATCAGGAATCACATTCCCTTCTTCATCGGTAATTGTAGCTACTTTTTTTGGTTCCTTTGCAATTACTTTTACGGGTTCTGTTTCTTTTGCAGTTTCCGTTTCTTTAACAACTGCTTTATCTTCTACTTTAGGAGTAGATGCTTTTACAGGTGCTTCTTTTACCTTTTCTACAACGGGTTTCTCAACAACTTCCTCTTTAGTAACAACGGCCTTAGCTTCTGTTTTTTTAGGATCTAAATCAATTTTACCTACTTGTTTAGGTCCAGAAAGCGTTTTTGAAGCTTTAACAACCTCTTCTTGTTTAGCTTTTTCAATGGCTTCTTGAGCTTTTTGCTTTACTTCTAATTCTTTTTCACGTTTTACACGTAAATCTTCCTTTTCCTTTAGCTTAGCTTCACTTACTTCTTGCGACTTCACTTTTTTGTTCGCATCAGTTTCGAATTCATCTGAAAGAATCCTATATGTTTCTTCAGAAATCTTCGTAGTGGGACGCTTCTCTATCTCGACACCTTTAGAATCTAGAAATTCTACGGCACGATCTAAAGAGATGTTAAGCTCGCGTAATACTTTATTTAATCTAATTGTCTCAGCCATAAATCGCCTTTAAAATACTCAAATATAAATATTATACCAATCAAGGCATAAAAATGATGCAAATCTGCATTAATTATTTACTCACCATTTAATTTAGTCTTCAAATTCTTCTTTAAGAATTCTGATAACATCATTAATTGTTTCTTCTTCTAAATCTGTTCTTTTAACTAAATCAGCAACCTCTTGTTCTAAAATACTTTTTGCGGTATCTAATCCAGCTTTACTGAATTCATCAATAATCCACCCTTCTATTTCATCTTTGAACTCTCTTAATTCTACATCTTCCTCTGCGCCTTCTCTAAACACATCAATTTCATAACCGGTTAACTGTCCAGCCAAACGGATATTATGTCCGCCTCTACCAATAGCTTTACTTACCTCTTCTGGTTTTAAAATAACCTCGGCACGTTTTGTTTCTTCATTTAATTTAATTGAAGTTACTCTTGCAGGGCTTAAGGCTCTTGTAATGAATAATTGTAAATTATTTGTATAATTTATAACATCAATGTTTTCATTTCCTAATTCGCGAACAATACCGTGAATTCTAGAACCTTTCATACCAACACATGCCCCTACTGGGTCAATTCTGTCATCATAAGAATCTACAGCTACTTTTGCTTTTTCTCCAGGTATCCTTACAACATGTTTAATTGTAATTAAGCCATCAAAAACTTCTGGTATTTCTTGTTCAAATAATTTCTCTAAAAACTTTGGAGAGCTTCTAGACATTATTATTGTTGGCTTGGCGCCTTTAAGTTCTACACTATCAATTACACCTCTTACATTATCACCTTTTCTAAAGAAATCTGAAGGAATTTGTCTGTCTTTTGGCAATACAATTTCATTACCTTCATCATCTAACAAAATAACCGCTCTGTGGCGAATATGGTGTACTTCTGCAGTGTAAATCTCCCCTACTAAATCTTTAAATTGCTTGTAAATTATGGTATTATCGTGCTCATGAATTTTAGAAATCAGGTTTTGACGCAATGCCAAAATAGCACGCCTTCCTAAATCTATTAGTTTCACTTCTTCAGATACATCTTCACCTACTTCAAAATCCGGCTCAATTTTTCGAGCTTCTGATAATGAAATTTCTTGGTTTGGCTCTTCAACTTCGCCATCATCAACAACAATTCTATTTCTCCATATTTCTAAATCACCTTTATCTGGATTTACAATGATATCAAAATTATCATCATCACCGTATTTCTTTTTTAAGGCGCTTCTAAATACGTCTTCTAAAATTGCCATTAACGTAACTCTGTCAATTAACTTATCGTCTTTGAATTCTGAAAAAGATTCAATTAACGCGATATTTTCCATAACTCTTCTTAATTAAAATTTAATCATAACTTTTGCTTCTATAATATCATCGAAAGCAATACTCGCTTCCTTTTTTACAGTTACTTTGCCCTTCCCTACTGGTTTTGGCTCTCTAACTTTCCATGCTAATGTAATAGTATCATCGGTTGCTTTAGTAAGTGTACCTTCAATTTTACCTGAAGCTGTTTTTACTTTAAGCGTTCTTTCTAAATTCTTTTTATACTGCCTTTTGTTTACTAATGGCTCTGTTGCACCACACGACATCACTTCTAAAGAAAAATCCTGTTCTTCCCTATCCAAATTATGTTCAATGGCTCTACTTATAAACATGCAGTCTTCAACTAAAACGCCATTATCTCCATCAATAATGATTTTAATATGGTTATCACTCCCAACTGAAAATTCGATAAGAAATAAATCTGGTCGTTCAATTAACGCAGTTTCAAGTAAGTCTGTTACAGTTTTTTTAAACATTTTTAGTATAAAAAGAGGGGACTTTCCGTCCCCTCATATCTTTAATTTCGCCTTTCAACAGTGCAAATATATAATATTTTATTGATTTTTAAAGTAATTTTTCATAAATTTAGATACAACTCACCTATCTAACTATGAAAAAAATACTTGTACCCACTGATTTTTCTCCTCAAGCTGAAAATGCCCTTAAAGTAGCTGCTCAACTAGCTAAAAGGCATAATTGCGAAATTTACTTATTACACATACTTGAAATCCCATTACACGAAGTAGATGCTCTAAGTTCTTACAATAATTTACCTGAGGCTGTGTTTTTTATGAAACTAGCTCATAAAAGGTTTGAAGAACTAAAAGATAAAGATTATTTACAAGACTTGGTTGTACATGAAACCGTTGATTTTCATGAGATTTTTAAAGGCATTTTCCATGTTTGCAAAAAACATGATATCGATTTAATCATTATGGGCTCTAACGGTGTTAGTGGTTTTAAAGAAATGCTGATTGGTAGTAATACCGAAAAAGTAGTACGCACCTCTGAAATCCCTGTGCTTGTTATTAAAAAAGAACATGATGCTTTTGATGTTAATGATTTTGTTTTTGCATCAGATTTTAAAAATGAAAGCAAAGAAAACTATGATAAAGCTATTCAGTTCGCAAATGTATTGAATGCTAAATTGCATTTGCTCATGGTAAATACACCAAATAAATTCACAACCTCGGCTGATTCAAAACAGCGTATGCAAGATTTTGTTGATTCTTCAAAATTTTCAAATTACACGACCAATATTTATAATGATTTAAGCATTGAAAAGGGCATTATGAATTTTTCGCAATCCATCAAGGCTGATTTAATTGGAATGAGTACCCATGGCAGACAAGGTATTTCTCATTTTTTTAATGGTAGTATTAGTGAGGATTTGGTAAATCATGCTAAAAGGCCCGTGATTACTTTTAAGATTTAGAATGATATCGTGCCAAGTCGAAGGAGTGCAAAGGATTGAGGATAAAAAAATATTTCACAGAGATTCACTGAGGGGAAATAAAAATGATCTATACCCTTTTGCAATTAGAATTTCAAAAAAATAGTCGTTCCAACTATCATTACATTGGTCATTATATAGAATTAGAATATTGGAATGAGAAAAATATTCGTGTTAGAAAATCACATCCAAATGCAGCGAATCTTAATAATCTGTTGGTGAAAAAATTATCTAAAGCGAATAAGATGCTTATATCCCCTAAATAACTGTAAAAGAGATATTTTATTAATAAATGATTACACCGAACACAAGAATTTAAAAGTTGTTATATGTGCTTATGAAAAAGAAATTGAAGATAAAGAATACAACAAATTAAAAGAAAAAATAGTTGGGCGCATATTGAATTATACAGCTAATTATGATGAAATATTTGATAACCTGAGTTCGACTTAAGAAAAGAGGCTTATTAGCATAGAAAAAGCAGAATATTTAGTATATTAAAGTGTTGAATTCCAATATTTTAAAAAACATTCTGCTTATGATTTCTAAAGATAAAATTACACAAATATTTTGTTCTATTGATGATTTTTGTCTTGTTTTTGAACCTGCTTTAGTAAAACGACAACTTTCTACAGGAAAAAAGACAAGAAACCGTAAATTCAAGATGTCCACCAGTGAAATATTGACCATTACTGTTTTATTCCATCTAAGCGGCATAAGGACCTTTAAACATTTCTATATTCACTATGTCCAAGGCCAGCTCAAACAAGAGTTTCCAAATACAGTTTCATACAATCGTTTTGTTGAATTGATGCAGTCTAATTTACTGCCATTAACTTTATATATGAAGACCTGTTGTTTGGGGCAATGTACCGGCATATCTTTTATAGATTCAACACCAATACGTGCGTGCAATAAAAAACGAATAAAGCAAAATAAAGTGTTTAAGAATATTGCTACTATTGGTAAATCCACTATGGGTTGGTTTTATGGCTTTAATATAAACGATAAAGGAGAACTACTTGATTTTATTATCACTCAGGCAAATGTAGACGATAGAACGCCTTTAAAACAAAACAACATTTTGAAGAAAATATTCGGTAGTTTATATGCCGATAAAGGCTATATATCCAAGCAGCTCTCAGCCTTGTTATTCGACCAAGGGTTACATCTAGTTGCTGGTATTAGAAATAATATGAAAAACGTAATGATGACTATGAGGGACAAAATATTGCTCAGAAAACGCTCCGTTATAGAAACCATAAATGACCAGTTAAAAAACATAGCCCAAGCTGAACATTCTAGACATAGGAGTTTTGGTAATTTTATCACCAATTTAGTAGCGAGTCTTATCGCTTATTCCTTTCAGGAAAAGAAACCTAGTATTAAATTTGAAACAGAAAACACAGCTCAATTAGCACTTTTTTGCTAAATCCTTACGTCGAACTCAGGTTGATAGCTATATTAGCACACACTCGAATAAAGAATTTTGTGATTTTTGTTTTGACCCCTATAGCGACGTTTTTGGTTTTCCAATTTCTGCATTTGAAAAATCAGATTTTGAAAAATACATTTCCGAATCATTTAAAGTAAAGGAAGGGTTTTTTAAAAATGCTGTTCAGGCAAAAAGGCTTACTGATACAGATTTAGCACTAACAATTTTCAATAAATAAAGATTTGTTGAGTAAATTCAAAACTACAGCTTAAAGGCATTAAAGCTAACTGATAATACAATAATCATACAAATTAGGCTATTCAAAAATAAAAAACCCTTGAAAATCAATCGATTAACAAGGGCTTTAGTACTGAAGACGGGACTTGAACCCGTACGTCCTAATGGACATTGGATTTTAAGTCCAACGTGTCTACCAATTCCACCACTTCAGCATTGGTATATTTTAAAGAAAGTTTCAGAGCGAAAGACGGGATTTGAACCCGCGACCCCCACCTTGGCAAGGTGATGCTCTACCCCTGAGCTACTTTCGCAGTCTTTATAATGAACGTGCAATATCTCTATTGCGGATGCAAATTTAAAATATTTCTACTAAAACCAAAGCCTTTTAGTGAAATAAATAAAAATAATTTTAAGCTTGCTTTTTCTTGACTAACATGCGCTTAATTTCATTCAATTTCATAAGTGCTTCTACAGGCGTAAGTGTATCAATATCAATGTGTAATATTTCATCTTTAATATTTTCCAACAAAGGGTCATCAAGATTAAAAAAACTCAATTGCATATCGTCATTCAAGGTTTTTACCTTATCAGTAAGCTCTTCACTAGAATGTGATTGCTCTAATTTCTTCAAAATTTTATTCGCACGGTGTAAAACTTGTTGTGGCATGCCCGCCATTTTTGCTACGTGAATCCCAAAACTATGTGCGCTTCCACCTTCAACCAGTTTTCTTAAGAATAAGACATTATCTTTTAATTCTTTTACAGACACATTAAAATTTTTAATACGTCCAAAAGTTTCACTCATCTCATTTAACTCATGATAGTGGGTTGCAAACAGTGTTTTAGGTTTTGCAGGATGCTCGTGTAAATATTCACTAATTGCCCAAGCAATGGAAATACCATCATAGGTACTCGTACCTCTTCCTATTTCATCTAATAACACTAAACTCCTGTCAGAAATATTATTCAAAATAGAAGCTGTTTCGTTCATTTCTACCATAAAGGTCGATTCTCCCATTGAAATATTATCGCTCGCGCCCACCCTCGTAAAAATCTTATCCACCAAACCTATTCTAGCAGATTTAGCTGGCACAAAACTCCCTATTTGAGCCAACAATACTATTAATGCTGTTTGACGCAATATGGCCGATTTACCAGACATATTAGGTCCCGTAATCATAATAATTTGTTGACCTATTCTATCCAAAAAAACATCGTTAGCAATATAAGCTTCTCCAATAGGTAATTGCTTTTCTATAACAGGATGACGCCCATCTTTAATCTCCAAATCAAATGAATCATCAAGTGTTGGATAGATATAGTTGTTATCCTTTGCCAATTGTGCAAACCCGCACAAACAATCTAGTTGCCCAATTAAATAGGCGTTTTGCTGTACTGGTTTTATATATTGATTTAACCAACCAATCAATTCACCAAACAACTGTTGTTCTATAGCTTGAATTCTATCTTCTGCGCCTAATATTTTGGCTTCGTATTCTTTAAGTTCTTCAGTAATGTAACGCTCTGCATTCACCAAAGTTTGCTTACGAATCCATTCTTCTGGAACCTTATCTTTATGTGTGTTTCTGACTTCTATATAATACCCAAATACGTTATTCGATGCTATTTTAAGCGATGTGATTCCTGTGCGTTCACTTTCGCGCTCTAACATGTTATCCAGATAATCTTTACCAGATTTAGACAAACCTCTCAATTCATCCAATTCCGAAGAAAAACCAGCAGCAATACTATTTCCTTTCAATACATTTACGGGTGCTTCTTCGTTTAAAGTCTCTTTTACTTTTTCACGAAGTACATTGCAACTTTGAAGTTTATCGCCAATAATTTTAAGGGATTCATTATCGCAATTCGATGCCAAAGACTTTATAGGTACAATAGCTTCTAAAGAATTTTTAAGCTGAATGACCTCACGCGGATTCACTTTTCCTGTGGCAATCTTGGAAATTAAGCGTTCTAAATCCCCAATATGTTTAATGTGGTTTTGAATTTTTTGAAGCACTGTGTTTTCTTTAGTCAAAAAACTAACCACCTCATGACGCTGCTTGATTTTATCAACATTTTTTAAAGGTAATGCCAACCAACGTTTCAATAACCTTCCACCCATGGGCGAAATGGTCTTATCAATCACATTTAGAAGCGTGACCGCATTATTATTGGTAGAATTATAAAGTTCTAAATTTCTGATGGTGAATTTATCCATCCAAACATAATCATCTTCAGCAATTCTAGAAATGGATGTAATATGCTGTAATTTATGATGTTGTGTTTCGCCTAAATAATGCAAAATAGACCCCGAAGCAATAATCCCTTCATATAAATCTTCAATACCAAAACCTTTTAATGTTTTAGTGTCGAAATGTTTGATTAAAGTTTCGTAAGCATAGTCGGTTTGATACACCCAATCTTCTAAATAAAAGGTATGGAAATCTTCTCCAAAAGTCTCATTAAATAACGAACGCTTTTGTTTTGATACTAGAACTTCACTCGGACTAAAATTTTGAAGCAACTTATCAATATACTCTGCATTGCCTTGTGAGGTTAAAAACTCTCCTGTTGAAATATCTAAAAACGAAATTCCAATATTTTTTTTTTCAAAATATACCGAACATAAAAAGTTGTTCGATTTTGACATTAAAACCTCATCATTTAAAGCAACCCCTGGAGTTACCAATTCGGTTACGCCTCGCTTTACGATGGTTTTGGTTTGTTTAGGATCCTCTAGTTGGTCGCAAATGGCAACACGCTCACCTGCTTTCACCAACTTTGGCAAATAGGTGTTTATGGAATGGTGTGGGAATCCTGCCAACTCAATTTCACTCTCACTACCAGCACCACGTTTAGTCAATATAATACCTAAAATCCCCGCTGCCTTAACAGCATCGCTACCAAAAGTTTCGTAAAAATCGCCCACGCGAAATAACAATAATGCATCAGGGTATTTCACCTTAATGGCATTGTATTGTTTCATTAAAGGCGTTACTTTTTTTGCTTTTTTCATTTAGTCCTTTTTCATTCCCATGAAGATGGGAATCTCAATGTGAAAGTGAATTTTAAATCTTATTTTTGACAAAATTGTAGCACGCAATGTACCATTAATTTCATGTTTTTTGAAGTTGATTTTTTAGAAGTTATCTACAATTAGAACGAGATTTCAACAAAAATTGAATCTTAAAGCATTAATTTATTCGTCATTGCGAGGGAAGAATGACTGAAGTAATCTTTTGAAAAATAGAATTAAGAATAAACAGATTGCCACGTCGTGCCTCCTCGCAATGACGTAAAACAATAAGATTCCCTCTTTCGAGGGAATAAAAAATAATTATTTTCAATGCGTAAACTTAAAAATAGCGAATTAAACAGATTAAGCGTTGATGCTTTTAGAGAAGCTAAAAAAACACCAATCATTATAATTCTTGATAATATTAGGAGCTTAAATAATATAGGTTCCGTATTTAGAACAAGTGATGCTTTTTTAGTTGAAAAAATTTACCTCTGTGGCATCACGGCAACGCCTCCGCACAAAGACATTCATAAAACGGCTTTGGGAAGCACAGACACTTTAGATTGGGAATACGTTGAAAGCACCATGGATTTAGTTGAAAAACTGAAAGCTGAAAACGTAAAAATTTGCGCCATTGAGCAAGCTGAAAACGCTACGATGCTAAATGACTTTGTTGTTGAGCACAATAACAAATACGCCTTAGTTTTTGGCAACGAAGTAAAAGGTGTTGCACAAGATGTAGTTAGTAAAAGTGATGTGGTTATTGAAATCCCTCAATTTGGCACAAAACATTCTCTAAATATATCTGTTAGTTGTGGAGTCGTGATTTGGGATTTGTTTACCAAGCTTTCACTTTACAAGAACCAAGATAATTAGATGTAAATCTTCATGTTTAAATCTTTGTCAAGTTTAAATCAAGTACTGGAAATTTTGCGATTCATGGCTATTAAATACTTTGTCAAAACAACAAAAACTTACATATTTTTTCATTCTAAACTAATCAAATGAAACCAAATCAAGTTATTCTGCTGATTCTTATGTCCACCTTTTTTATACATGGACAGCCTAAATTTGTAAAATCGAGAAATTATATAAACCTCACAGACTGGACTTTTTCAAAAGGTAATAGTTATAATGCCCAATCTAAAGACTTTGAATCCACAGACTGGGAAAACATAACCGTACCCCACACTTATTCGATGGATGCAATAAATGAAAATGGATACTATAGAGGTGTAGCGTGGTACAGAAGTGAAGTTATTGTTCCTGAATCAATGACCGACAAAAAAATATTCATTCGATTTGAAGCTGTTGGACACAGCTCGGAAGTCTATATAAATGGCAAAAGATTAGGAAATCATTCTGGAGGATATTCTGCCTTTTGTTATAGCATCGAAGACTTTGTAGACATTGGCAAGACCAACATTATTGCTGTAAAAGTTACAAACGAACCAGATTACAAAACCATTCCTATTACAGACAAACTATTTAATATATATGGTGGAATTTATAGACCCGTTCAAATTTTTGCAACCCCCAAAAACCGTATAAACCCAGAATTTTATGCGTCGCCAGGGGTATTCATAGAATCGACGGTAGTAAACGAAGAACAGACCGATCTTGAAGTACGGATTCATGTAAATGTCATGAATGCCTCCCAACTAAAATGCATTATAAAAGACGCTAATGGTGAGGTTCAAGCTGAAAAGCTTTTGGATATTGAGCCTTCTGAAGACTCCCAGATAATAAAAGTTCCTTTCCAAATAAAGAATGCCATTTTTTGGCATGGAAAGAAAAACCCATATTTGTATACCGCAGATATACAAGTGATACACGGCAATGAAATTGACCTTGTTTCACAGAGATTTGGCATAAAAACAACACGCGTAGATCCAGAAAAAGGATTCTTTCTAAATAATGAGCCTTACAATTTACATGGGGTGGCGATGCATCAGGAATGGAAACAATATGGTCCTGCTTTAAATGAAGAGGCTCATCTTAAAGACATGTCTCTTATTGAAGAAATTGGAGCCACAACAGTGCGTTTATCGCACTATCAACATTCTGAAACGACCTATAACCTAGCAGACGAAAAGGGCATTCTTGCTTGGAGCGAAATACCTTTTGTTCACGATTATAGTGGACGAGAATCTGGCAACGCCAAACAACAACTTAAAGAACTAATTTACCAGAATTATAACCATCCATGTATTTACGTATGGGGCCTATGGAATGAAGTTAGGGCTTATGAGAGTCCCGATGAACCCTGTGTTCAACTTACAAAAGAACTAAACGAGTTAGCACATAAATTAGATAATTCTCGTCCAACCGTTTCAGCAAGCGATCGTGGAATAAAATCGAACATGAATGGGATTACCGACTTACAGGCTTGGAATAAATATTTCGGTTGGTATTACGGCGTCTATAAAGATCTTGGTAAATGGCTTGATGAATCTCATAAAGCCTATCCTGATATTCCTTTAGGAATAAGTGAGTATGGCGCTGGTGGGAATATATACCAACAAGATCTTTCAAAATTAGACAAACCCTTTGGCTTGCACTTTCCTGAACAAGACCAAACGTATTGCCATGAGGTCTCATGGAAAGTTATAAAAGACAGACCTTTTGTATGGAGTTCCTATGTATGGAATCTTTTCGACTTCTCTGTTGGCGACTGGAATAGAGGTGGTATTCCGTTTACTAACCATAAAGGCCTTGTAACTTTCGATAGATCCACCAAAAAAGATGCATTCTACTTCTATAAAGCTAACTGGTCTGAAGAGCCTGTGTTATACATCGCAGAGCGAAGAAATAACAATCGTAACGCCGGTGTTGTAAACGTTAAGATTTATACCAACCAAAAAAATGTCACCCTTTATGTAAATGACAAAAAAGTAGGAAAAAAGAAATTGGAGTCTGATATTAACATCATATCTTTTGAAAATGTTACGCTTAAAAAAGGAAAAAACACCATAAAAGTTAGTTCTAACAAATCGCTACACGACCAAATAGAATGGACCTTAAACTAAAAACTACTAAACTAAATTAAATATGAGATCGATTTTATTATTACTTACCATACTATGCGTTTATTCGTGTAACACTAAAGTTGAAAACAACCATACATACAACTCCGATACTCTAAAAATAAAGCAAGAGGGCTTTCCTTTATTTATAAAAAACCTAGATCCCAATAGAAAACTAAGTAGTGCGATGCAACGTAGTTTTAAGCATTATCAAGCTCCGCGACTTTTAGATAACGAATTATATTCTAACTTTAGATATACAGAGCTAGAAGGGTTCGACTATAACAACGGAGATGGCACAATTACACGTAGAGACCCCTCTAAAGTTATATTTGAAAATGGTAAATATTATGTCTGGTACACGTATCGTAATACACCTACTAAACCCTTGGGTTACGAGAACTGTAATGATACTATTCCCTCGGCAGACTGGGATTTAAGTGACATTTGGTACGCTACAAGTAAAGATGGTTTTACATGGGAAGAACAAGGTGTTGCTGTTCCTCGTCCCCCAAAACCTAGTCCAGGTTGGAGATCGGTTTCTACAACTGATGTTTTAAAATGGAAAGGCAAATATTACTTATACTATCAAGCTTTTAGTGCACCTAGTGGCAAACCTACAAATGCTGGGAGCAGCGATGTTTGTCCCGTAGCAATGTCTTATGCAGATTCTCCAGATGGCCCTTGGACACCAATGAACAAGGTAGTAATTGACTTTGGAAAAGAAAATGAATGGGATCACAGGGTTATTCATGATCCCTACCCCCTGATTCATGACGGTAAAATTTATGTTTATTATAAATCTGGTCTGGGAGAGCGCGATGCCAATAGAAAACATTGGGATTGTTGGGGCTTAGCCATAGCTGAAACTCCTGAAGGGCCATATGTCAAGCATCCTTTAAACCCTGTAATGAATTCTGGTCACGAAACTATATTGTTCCCCTTTAAGAAGGGTGTAGCTGCCATTGTAACCACCGATGGCATTGAACACTATACGATACAGTATGCAGAGGATTGGGTCAATTTTGAAATTGCAGCAGTCAGCAAGTTACTACCTGTTGCAGCAGGTCCATTTTCACCTGATGCCTTTTTAGATTCCAACAATGCGGATGGTATCACATGGGGGTTATCACACTTTATAAATGCAGGTAACGATTGGAATAAAATGCACACTAAATTGGCACGTTTCGATTGCGATTTAAGTCAAAAAACAAATGATCGAAGTATGAAAAAATCTAATCTACTGTATCCAAACGATTTATATTTTGAGTACGGCTTAAATGAAGAGCAACGCCAAAGAATCAATAAGGAGAATGATGAAATTTTAAATGGAAAATAACCATTAAGACCATTTTGAGAAATAAAAAGCCATGGCCTATAAAGGATGTAATGCACCAGATTTATGAGATGAAACTTTGGGGCGGCAACCAATTTGATTTTTATTCTGGATATGGCTCGCATGACCCAAAAATTATAGACTCATATTTAAAGGTTTTAGTTGCATTTTTAAAATCTCATGATAAATCTTTAGTAGTTTGTGATTTAGGTTGTGGCGATTTTAATATTGGAAAACACCTAACTAAATACGCCAAAAAATATGTTGCCATAGATATTGTTAAAAACCTTATTGAAAGAAACAAAAAAATATACAAAGCAAACAATTTAGAATTTGATTGTTTGGATATTATAGAAGATGAACTTCCCTCTGGGCATTGCATCATATTAAGACAGGTATTACAGCATTTATCTAATAAAGACATTGAAAAAATCTCAAAAAAATTAGCCCTTTACAAATACATCATTCTAACGGAACACTTACCATTAGGCGACTTTTCACCAAATAAAGATATTATTTCAGGGCAAGGGATTAGACTAAAACAAAATAGTGGTGTTGATGTATTAGTACCACCTTTTAATTTAAAAATCAAAGATCAAAAGCAACTTAACGAGTATGTTATGGAAAATAATAGAGGACGCATTGTTACAACTTTATTTAAAACTTTTTAAGACGTGATTTTTGCCATTCTTACAAAGGCAAGAATCCAATTTAAAAGTCCAAACTCCAAAATAAAAGAACCTGTTAATACAAATCTAAATCATTCAAATCATATTTTCTAATCCCAATATTCTTCTACAACCTTTTCTATCTGCGGAAATTGAGAATCATCTTCTTTTACTTCGACTCTGAGTTTTTTCAATCTTACTTTTAAATCAGCAATAACAGTAGCATATTTTTCGTCACCATATTTATTATCCATTTCGTTTGGATCGTTTTTTAAATCATAAAATTCCCATGCTGGAGGTGTATCAAAATACGACATGGATTCTGGGTTATGTGCCCATTCCTGTGCCTCTACATTTCTTTGGGCATTATAATCGCGACCATAAAAGAATATCAACTTATAATCTTTTGTGCGAATACCAAAATGGGCTGGGTTGTTATGATTGTGTGCCATATGCATCCAATAGCGGTAATAGGTTTCCTTTTTCCAACCTTCTGGTTCTACTCCCGTTTCTATGATATTCTTAAAACTACTTCCTTGCATATAATCTGGTGTTTTACCGCCCGCCATTTCTATAAGGGTTGGCGCAAAATCTGTATTGTTAATCATAGCATCTACAACACTTCCCTTCTTAATTTTTTCTGGGTATCTCACTAAAAACGGCATGCGCATAGACTCTTCATACATCCATCGTTTATCAATATAATCATGTTCTCCAAGCATAAAACCCTGGTCACCCGTGTAAACAATAATGGTATTATCCATAAGACCTTCTTGTTCTAAATAGTCAAACAAGCGCTTAACATTATCATCAACTCCTTTTACACATCTTAAATATCTTTTTAAGTATTCTTGATATGCTAATCTTTTATATTCAGGATCTGGAATATTAGGGTCAATATCCATATGCATCCCCATATTCCTTATAACATTTCTATGTCCTACTGAAGACCCTATGGTATCCATTAATGAATTATTAACACCGCGAGTGCCAATAGACCCATTGTTTTTATTGTCCCATAAACTAGCAGGCTCTGGAATATCTACATCAGCTAAGTAATTTTCATATCGAGGCGCAAATTCAAAAAAATCATGGGGTGCTTTAAAATGATGCATCAAGAAAAATGGCTTTGTTTTATCACGTTTATTTTTAAGCCAATCGAGAGAAATATCTGTGATGACATCCGAAGAATGTCCTTTATATTTAGTTGCATTCACCACTCTAACTAAATCTTCTTCAAATTGTATTTCCATTTTTTCACTACCTTCTTTTGCATATAAAGTCGGATTAAAATAATCCCCTTGCCCTGGCAACACATTGTAATAATCAAAAGATTCAGGCGCATGCTTTAAATGCCATTTACCAATCATGGCAGTTTCATAACCTAACTTACCTATTTCAATGGGTAGATACTGGTGTTCAGGAGTTAAACTCCCACTTAAATCTACAACGCCATTTACTTGTCCATACTGTCCCGTCATAATACTCGCTCTTGATGGTGTACAAATAGAATTGGTACAAAATACATTTCCCAACAAAACGCCTTCGTTGGCAATACGGTCTATTGTAGGTGTAGGGTTTAAGCTAGCCAACCTACTACCATACGCCCCTATACCCTGTGTGGTATGATCATCAGACATGATATAAATGATATTAGGCTGTTGAAATTCACTTTGCTTTGATTCTTTTTGCTTACAAGAATATAGCATTACCAAAGCAATAATAAAAAAAGGGGTAAGTTGGATTTTCATGTTTTAAGTATAGTTGTTCAGATGCTAAATATAATAAAGAATTTTCTTTATTTAGTGAAACACTATGGAAATCCCTGATGCTGATCAGATAGGTAATGTGCGACCAGTTTTAAGGTTGTTTAATTTATTACGAACTTTGACTAAAAAAAGCAGATTATACTTTCATAAGAATGACAGAGGTTTTTTGAAAATTTTTATGTGCGGTTTTTCTTTATTATAAATCAGGAAAACAATAAATAAGCTTTACTGCTCCCAATTTTACTTTCTTTTTTTCTGCTTTTGCAAGGTTTAACTAAATAAATCAACCTTAAATTAAGTAATCATCATGAAAAAAGTTGGGATTATTGTCGGCTAAGCTTCACTGGGAACTACAATTGAGAATAAGGCAAAGGTTTAAGAAAGACTCGGGTTATATCGTTCATCGAATTTGCGTATTCCTTTAACTTTATTATTCTTTGCCACTCAGGATGTGGTCCAAATTTAGACCAAGCCTCAGCGTGAGCATCCTTATCTTTAAATGCTAACAAGTAAGTTAAACACGGCATTTGGCTACCTGCAATATTAGAACCAAAAAACACAATAGGAAGTCCAACATCGTTAAAAATTCCAAACTCACTATCATTAAACATTTTTATCTTTCTGTAGAGTGCATCCTCATTATGACTTTCATAAATACGAAGCTCAAAAACATTGGCTTTATTTTTAGGTTTAACCAAATTTGGAAAGCCTTTGGCAGATTTAATTAAATTTGTTGATATTCTGTTATAAGGCATCTTTACTTCACCTCCTTTTAAATATGCCGATGCATCGTTTACATAAATTTTGTCATTAAGTAACAAATCTTTTGAATCCTGAAATGACTGTATATCTTTGTACGCAATAAGCAAATACACTTTCTTAGGTAAACTTTCACTAGCCTCTTCAAAAGCCCCTACATTAGTTATTCCTTGTCTATTCAGCGCAGGAATTAATGCATCCTCGAAATAAGTATGTAAAACATTTGCTGGTCTAAAAAACTCAAATTCATAGGTTCTTAGCTCGTATACTTCTTCTTGAGCTGGAGTAAAATTAAAAAAGAGAAAAAAGATGATTGTAACTAAAGTATATCGTTTCATGACTAAAAAAACATGGTTGAACCTACAAGATAAGTTTAATTTGCTCTTATAAAATATTTATTACCAAATTCCCAGTTGGATTAACTACCAATTATTTTTTCCAAAACCCACAAATAATCCGGTCTATTTTCCACGAAATCTCTATCGGAAACATCGATGATTTTCACATTAAAATCTTTTTGGGTTTTTAAAAACTCCAAATACCCAGCATTAATTTTTTCCAGATACTCATCAGCGATATTCTGCTCATAATCACGTCCGCGTTTTTTTATGTTTTCTTGAAGCTGGATGGTGTTTTGATATAAATAGACGTACAATTCTGGTTTTCTCAAATCTTTGTACATCAAATAAAACAACTTACGATATAGATTAAATTCATCTTCATTCAATGTGATTTTTGAAAATATAAGCGATTTAAACACATCATAATCACTCACAATAAAATCTTTAAACAAATCGAGTTGCGATAAATCGTCCGATATTTGCTGGTATCTATCCGCCAAAAAACTCATTTCCAAGGTAAAGGCATACCTATTGGCATCTTCGTAAAACTTGGGCAAAAATGGGTTATCGGCAAATCGTTCTAAAATGAGTTTCGCATTAAAATCCTGCGATATTTTAGTGGCCAAACTTGTTTTTCCTGCCCCAATATTCCCTTCTATAGCCATGTAATTAAACTTAGAAAAATCATATTTCCTACTTGGGTTTTTCAACCAAATCATAATGGGTTCTAAAACTGATTTATCTTCACATTCATTTAATAAAACGGCAACTTCTTTATTTAGCTTTGGGTGTTTTACTTTTGCGGCAATATCATGTAAAGGTTGTAAAACAAATTTCCTGTTTTCCATTTCTGGATGTGGCACTTGTAGCGTCTTTGTGTTTATTATTTCGCCTTCCACAAAAACAATATCTAAATCTATAGTTCTGGCTTCATATCCAGCACCTTCTTTCCGCTCTCGTCCTAATGCCGTTTCAATAGTCAACAAATGGTCTAACACCTTTTGAGGTTCTAAATAGCTCTGTAAAACCAAACAGCAATTAAGAAAATCATCACTTTCAAAACCAAATGCTGGCGATTTGTAGACTTTTGATATTAATTTAATATTTCCAATACGCTCATGAATAGCTTCAATAGCATCTTGAAGGTTTTTGAATTTATCGCCTTTGTTACTACCTAAAGCAATATGATATGTTTTTGGTTTAATCATGAGAAAGCAAAATAATAAAAAGTAAATGGTTTCCTGTATATTTACAGAGCCTATTTATTCACAATTATAAATGACACTAAAAGACAAACTCGCTGCCCAACGTATTTACATCCTTTTAGGTGCTCTATTTATAACCTCCTTAGTGGTTTCAAATCTTATATTTCAGAAATTTTTTTATTGGCACCCATTTGATATGGAAATTTTTGGAAGCAAGCTTTTTGAGATTTCAGTTGGAATATTACCTTATCCTATTACCTTTTTAATCACAGATTTAATAAGCGAAATTTATGGCAAAAAGCGCGCTAATGATGTCGTGGTGGTTGGAATTTTTGCATCATTATTTTCACTATTAATCATTTTTATGGCTACTAGCGTACCAGCAACTTCATGGTCTTATGTAGACGACATGACGTTTCAAACCGTATTCGGAAACTCTATGATTGCTGTTTTTGCAAGTATGCTGACGTACTTATTTGCCCAGTTTATTGATATCCAGATTTATCATTTTTGGAAACGATTAACTAAAGGCAAACACTTATGGCTTAGAAATAATTTCTCTACTTGGTTTTCGCAATTTGTAGATACTTTTACGATTGTATTTTTATTATGCTCCTTCGGAATTATTGATTGGGCCAATTTTAAAGGCTTGCTTGTTAGCGGTTTTTTGTTCAAAGTTATTGTAGCCGCTTGCGATACACCATTTCTATATTTAGGCGTATATCTATTTAGAAAACGATTCAATTTAAAATTAAATGAAGAGATTGATTTGCTTTAATATTTCCGAAAGAATTAACATTAATATAAAGTCAATTTCATCTTTTAGCATCATTTTTGCGTACATAGATACATCAGAGAAATCTATTTAATGAGATTCCCGCCCCTGCCTGCCGGTAGGCAGGTTCGCGGGAATGACAAATTATTGTTTATGAAAAAAGCATTTAAAATTATTAGTATCACCCTACTGATCATCATAGCACTTTTAATTGCAATCCCATTTGCATTTCAAGGGCAAATAAAGGATATGGTTAAACGGTTTATTAATCAAAACTTAAATGCACAAGTAGAATTTAGTGATGTAAGTCTAAGTTTTATAAGAAGTTTTCCGCAAGCACATGTTAATGTAACCGATTTAGTGATTACCAATTTTGAGCCTTTTAAAGACGAAACGTTTGCTTCGGTTAAAGACATTTCTTTCACCATGTCGGTCAAGGAATTATTTAAAACAGCAAGTGAAGCTCCAATCGTAGTAAACGCTATCAATATTGAAGAGGCCTTGTTAACCTTGAAAACCGATAAATTCGGAAATAATAATTACGATATTACTAAAGACGAAAATAATAACGCTTCCGCGGAAAAAGAAACCAGCAGTTTTTCTTTTGATATTGAAGACTACCAAATAAAAAACAGTGCTTTAACTTATATTGATAACCTTTCAAAAATGGTAATTTATGTTACCGAACTTAATCATGAAGGCCATGGTACATTTTCGGCTGAAGCTTCAGAATTAAACACAATAAGTGAAGCTAATGTAAGCTTCTTACTAGATAGCACCAGTTATTTAAGCAATAACCCCATAAAATTAGAGGCTTTAATTGGTTTAGATTTAAACAACAGCAAATACACCTTCAAAGAAAATAAAGGTTTTATTAATGACTTGCCTTTAGAATTTCACGGCTATATGCAACTAATTGAAAACGGACAAGACATTGATATTTCGTTTGAAAACCCAGAATCTGACTTTAAAAATTTCTTAGCAGTTATTCCAAAGGCATATTCAAAAAACATCGAAAATGTTCAAACTACAGGTGATTTTAAGGTGAAAGGCATCATAAAAGGACTAAATTCAGATGAAACTATTCCAAATTTAGATATCAGTATCACTTCAAATAATGCATCATTTAAGTATCCAGATTTACCAAAACGAGTTCAGAATATCGTTATAAATACAGAAATAAAAAACACAACTGGAAAAGTAGATGACACCTATATTGATATTAAAACGCTAAATTTCAAAATTGATGATGATGTGTTTAAATCGTCCGCAACTTTAAAAAACATCACAAAAAACATGTTGGTAAACGCTAATATTGATGGTGTTTTAAATTTAGCCAATATCACAAAAGCATATCCTGTAGAATTAGACAACACACTTACTGGTATTTTAAAAGCCAAGTTACATACGGCTTTTGACATGAACGCCATTGAAACCAATGCATACGCACGTATAAAAAATAATGGTTCAGCAAGTATTACCGATTTTGTGTTTTCATCGGAAGATATTGTAAATCCTATTCATATTTCTCAAGCGGACATGACGTTTAATCCAGGCACCGTTTCACTTAATAATTTTAAAGCAAAAACTGGAGAAAGCGATTTAAATGCCACTGGAACCATAAAAAATTTACTCGGTTTTTTATTAAGCGACAATACTTTAAAAGGAAACTTTAATGTGGTTTCAAACTTCTTTAAAGTGAGTGATTTTATGACTGAAGATGCCTCTTCAACAAAAAACAAAACGACCGGCAACTCGGAATCATTAAAAATTCCAGCTTTTATAGATTGCATCATAAATGCTGATGCTAAAACGGTAGTTTATGATAACTTAAATTTAAAAGAGGTAACTGGCAAACTCATTATAAAAGACCAGCAGGTTACGCTTCAAGACATGAAATCCAATATTTTCGATGGTGCTTTGGCGATTTCTGGTGATGTTTCAACTAAAGAAGACACCCCAATCTTTAATTTGAATTTAGGCGCAAATGGGTTTGATATTTCAAAATCGTTCAAAGACCTAGAATTGCTGCAGAATTTGGCACCCATCGCAAAATTACTACAAGGTAAATTAAACACAAACCTTAATCTTTCAGGGAAGTTAGACAAAGAATTCTCTCCTGATTTAAGCACCGTTTCTGGTGATGCTCTAGCGGAATTATTAACCACAAAAATAAATACAACCGAAGGTGAATTATTCAATAAACTTGAAGGCGCTTTAGGTTTTATAGATTTTGACAAATTGGATTTAAAAAACGTGAAAACCAAATTAGCATTTGCTGACGGAAAAGTAAGCGTAAAACCATTCGATTTAAAATACGAAGACATTTCCATTTCCGTTTCTGGCTCACATGGCTTTGATAAAACTTTGGCATATAGTGCTGTTTTTAATGTCCCAGCAAAATATTTGGGTAGTGAAGTTAATAGGCTCATTGGAAAAATAAATGATAATGACGTTAGCAATATTACCATTCCTGTTACCGCTAATATCGGAGGAAGCTACACAAGCCCAACAGTAAAAACAGATTTAACCAGTGGTGTTTCTAACTTAACAAAACAATTGATTGAAATTGAAAAACAAAAACTCCTGAATCAAGGCAAGGACAAAGTAAAAGATTTAATAGGCGATGTTATTGGCGGAAATAAAACCAAAACAGACTCTGTAAAACAAAAACAAAATGATGCGGTTCAAGATATTTTAAGAAGCATACTAAAAGGAAGCAAAAAAGCAGACTCTACAAAAACAAATACCAATGAAGATGCCGTTAAAAATATACTTGGTGGTTTGTTAGGAAATAAAAAGAAGAAACAAGATACTATTAATTAGGATTTAATAATAAAAAACCCGAATTTTGTCCCCCTTTTAGGAAGACCATAAAACACAAAATAAAATATATTTATGTTAAAGATTATAGTTAAAGATGGCGAAAACATCGAGAGAGCCTTAAAACGCTACAAAAGAAAGCACAGAAATATTAAAGTTATGCAAAACTTAAGAGACGGTCAGTTTTTTACAAAACCTTCTGTTAAAAGACGTCGCGAAGTTCAAAAAGCAGCATATATTCAAAATTTAAGAGACCAAGAAGATATATAATAGTCTCTTTGTTTTCTAACTTATATAAAAAAGCCCTTTACAAATTTTTGTAAATGGGCTTTTTTAGTTAATAAAAATATTTACAACCAATCCTTCATTAGCACGAATATTAAAAACGGTTTCATCTTCGAAAATAAGATACTGCCCTTTTATTCCAACCAATTTCCCAGAATATTGTTGTTCTTTTTTAATATTTAGACTTTTAGGTTTTTCTGGATACTTAATCACAGGAAACTCTAAATTAGTTTCGGTATTACTTTCAATGAAATAGGCCGCAGCTTCGTCAGGGATATATTGTTTTAAACGGTCTCTCCATTCAACTAAATTTTCATCTTCAATATCGTTTTTAAGCATTTTACGCCAATTAGTTTTATCTCCTACATAGTCTTTTAGAGCCAATTCGGTAATTCCTGCTAAATACCTATTTGGCACTTCAACAATTTCAATAGCTTCATGTGCGCCTTGGTCTATCCAACGGGTTGGCACTTGACTTTTCCTAGTCACGCCCACTTTTACATTACTAGAATTAGCCAAATACACAATATGTGGTTGCAGTTGCACTTTTTTTTCATACTCCAAATCACGGTCTTCTTTATCTAAATGCGCCGTACTCAATTCTGGCCGCATAATCCAATCTCCCGCTTTAGCCACATCATAAAAGCACTGTTTATCAAAACCTTGACGGAAAATAGGTTTATCCAAGCCACAATTTAAACATTGATATTTAACAAATTGAATCGTGATATTTTTGTTCAATAACTGATTCATATTCAGAAAATCATTTTTAAATATCAGATAATATTGAATAGGACTAAAAAACTCGGTCTCCATTTTTGTTAACACACCTTGGTAGGTCATAAAAAAAAGTATTATTTTTAAGAACTTAAAGATAAAATAAAATATGCCAATACCTATAGTAAATTCGATTGCTTCTTGGTTTTTAAAAAAACGATTTCATCAAATAGAATTGTTTTTAAAATACCCAAATGAAGTACAAAATGAATTACTATTAAACCTTATAGATATTGCAAAAGACACTGAAATTGGACGGCAGTACGACTTTGCATCTATTAAAAATTATAAAACTTTTGCCGAACGGGTTCCTATTAAAAATTATGATGGTTGGCAGGATGTTATTGAACGTTCCAGAAGAGGCGAGTCGAATATTTTTTGGCCAAGTCCCATAAAATGGTTTGCAAAATCTAGCGGTACCACTAGAGCAAAAAGTAAATTTATTCCGGTAAGTACAGAATCCCTCGAAGACTGCCATTATGCTGCTAGCAAAGATTTGTTGTGCATGTATCTTAACAACAATGAAGACTCGCAATTGTTTACTGGCAAAAGCTTACGCTTGGGCGGGAGTAAAGAATTGTATAAAGAAAACGGAACGGTCTTTGGAGATTTGTCGGCTATTTTGATTGATAATATGCCTTTTTGGGCAGAATTTAGTAGCACACCTAGTAGTAAAGTGTCGCTGATGAGTGATTGGGAGCATAAAATGCAAGCTATTGTAAACGAAACCATTAATGAGAATGTCACTAGTCTTGCAGGTGTCCCATCTTGGATGTTAGTATTGCTTAACAATGTGTTGGAATCAACAGGAAAACAAAGTTTACATGATATTTGGCCAAATCTAGAAGTTTATTTTCATGGCGGTGTAAGTTTTTCGCCTTACATAGATCAGTACAAGAAAATACTTCCTAAAAAGAGTTTTAAATATTATGAAATTTATAATGCTTCGGAAGGCTTTTTCGCTATTCAAGACCAAAACAATTCCAGTGAATTATTACTAATGCTTGATTACGGAATTTTTTATGAGTTCATCCCTATGGATATTTATGCGACTTCTGAAGAAAAAGCCATACCGCTTAACGAAGTAAAACTGAACCAAAATTACGCTGTCATTATTACTACTAATGCTGGTCTATGGCGCTATAAAATTGGTGACACTATACGATTTACATCCTTAAGTCCTTACAGAATAAAAGTTTCTGGTAGAACCAAACACCACATTAATGTTTTTGGCGAGGAACTTATTATTGAAAATGCAGAACATGCTTTAAAAAAAGTCTGCAAACGCACAAACGCAGAAATCGTAGATTTTACAGCAGCTCCCATTTTTATGGAGGGTAAAGAAAAAGGAGCTCATGAGTGGCTCATTGAATTTAAAACACCACCTAGTGATATCCATTATTTTAATGAATTGTTTGACAATGCTTTAAAATCTTTAAACTCTGATTACGAAGCCAAACGCTATAACAACATTACACTTAACAAACCTAAGATTAACATAGCTCGCACACACTTATTTCATGATTGGTTAAAACAAAATGACAAATTAGGTGGGCAACATAAAGTACCAAGACTTTCTAATACTCGTGATTATATGGATGATTTATTAAAACTAAATTCATAAAACATCTTATCCCAATTAACTAAAAAAGCAAAGAAGGCGTTTAGCTCCAAAAGATTTAGAAGAGGCTAAACCATTGGTAGACTACAAAACCAATTATTCTGATGACGATTTACAAGCTAACCGTAATATTTAATTTGTTATTGCAGATTACATTTTCATCGATTAAATGTCATGAAATCGACAAACAGTAATCTAAAAAGTTTTTAAACGAGTATTTCGTCTTATAATCTAAAAGGCAATAAAGAGCCATTGCACAACTACTTATTAAGTATACTTTTACACAAGTATTGAAACAGACATAAACATTTTTATATAGATATCCATTATTAATTAATTTCCATGAATAAAAAAAACCACACTAAATAGCGTGGTTTTTTTGTATATAAAATTCAAACTTTTTAAGAAACCGCTTTCAGTTTCTTTAAGGTTGTTTTTGTTAATTTATCTTCTGCGTAAACTTTTGTTACGTTCAGTTTTTTATCATTGCTACTTGGCAATTCAAACATGGCGTCGGTTAAAATTTCTTCGCAAAGCGAACGCAATCCTCTTGCCCCTAATTTATACTCAATAGCTCTACCAACAATAAAATCTAAAGCTCCATCGGTAATAGCAAAGTCGATATCGTCCATAGAAAACAATTTTTTATATTGTTTAATAATGGCGTTTTTAGGTTCTGTAAGAATGGCTCTTAACGTCTCTGCATCTAAAGGATCCATATATGTTAAGACTGGTAAACGGCCAATTATTTCTGGAATTAATCCAAAATCTTTTAAATCCTTTGGAATTATATACTGTAATAAATTACTCTGATCTACATTCTCATCAGACATAGAAGCACTATAACCAACCGCTTGCATGTTTAATCGTTTTGAAATATGCCTTTCAATACCATCAAAAGCACCACCTGCTATAAATAAAATATTTTCGGTGTTAACTTCAATGAATTTTTGGTCAGGGTGTTTACGTCCTCCTTTTGGTGGAACGTTTACAACTGTTCCTTCTAAAAGCTTTAATAAAGCTTGCTGAACACCTTCACCAGACACATCGCGTGTAATGGAAGGATTATCACTTTTTCGAGCTATTTTATCAATTTCATCAATAAAAACAATTCCTTTTTCAGCTTTTTCTAAATTATAATCTGCAGCTTGGAGTAATCTGGTTAAAATACTTTCTACATCTTCACCTACATAACCTGCTTCTGTTAAAACCGTAGCATCAACAATGGCTAGAGGTACATTCAGCATTTTAGCAATGGTTTTAGCCATTAAGGTTTTACCTGTTCCTGTTTGCCCAACCATAATGATATTACTCTTTTGAATTTCAATATCATCTTTGGTTGTTGGTTGTAATAATCTTTTATAGTGATTATAAACGGCAACGGACATAACCTTTTTAGTCATGCTTTGCCCTATAATATACTCATCTAAGAATGTTTTAATCTGTTGTGGCTTACGAAGTTTTAATTCTGCAGATAAATCGCTACTATCACTTTGTTTTGATTCTTCAACAACAATACCATGAGCTTGCTCTATACATCTATCACATATATGAGCATCTAATCCTGCTATCAATAAATTCGTTTCAGGTTTTTTCCTACCACAAAACGAACATTCTAGTTCTTCTTTTGCCATTAATCTTATCTATTTTGAAAGTAAAATATTATAAATCCCTCTATAACAATTGTTTAAAATTACAAATTTTTATTTAATTACGCACTAAAATCTCATCAATCATACCGTATTCTTTCGCCTTATCAGCTTTCATCCAGTAATCTCTATCACTATCTTCATATACTTTGTCGTATTCTTGACCAGAATGCTTACTTATGATCTTATATAGCTCTTCCTTTAAAATTAAAATCTCTCTTGCTGTAATTTCTATATCACTGGCTTGTCCTTGCGCACCTCCTAATGGTTGGTGAATCATAACACGCGAATGGGTTAAACCACTTCGTTTTCCTTTTGCTCCAGCACATAATAAAACTGCACCCATTGATGCTGCCATACCAGTACATATTGTTGCTACATCTGGTTTTATAAACTGCATGGTATCATAAATCCCTAAACCCGCATATACACTTCCACCAGGAGAATTGATATAAATCTGAATGTCTTTATTAGCATCTGTGCTTTCCAAAAACAATAATTGAGCTTGTACAATATTAGCGACTTGATCATTAATGCCTTGTCCTAAAAAAATGATTCTGTCCATCATTAAACGCGAAAACACGTCAAAAACAGCAATATTCATTTGACGCTCTTCAATAATATTTGGCGTTAAATTGCTTGGATACATACTACTAATAATTTTGTTATAATATGTACTGCTAATTCCTTGATCTTTTATCGCGAATTTCTCAAATTCCTTTGCGTAATCCATAGTCTATTTATATTTATTTAGATTAAAACCCTGACTTACATTAAGGCGGATCCTAACCTGTTTTATTAAGATTTATTTTTTGAATAAAAAGGCGCTTAAATCTATAGATTTAAGCGCCTAAATATAAGCAATTATTCTTTATTTATTTGTCACCATAAACTTCTTTAACAAAGTTTTCGTAACTTAATTCTTTAACCTTAATATTTGCTTTTTCTTTATAAACAGATAATAGTTTCTGACTAACTAACTGCTCTGAAATACGACGTGCCTCATCTTGGTTTGATAATACACGCGCAGCGATATCATCCAACTCCTTATCTGAAGGATTCATTTGACCAAATTGAGCCATTTGCCCTTTAATCATTTCTCTTGCATGATTTTTAATATCGTCCATAGTAACCTGAACATCGTTATCTGTAATCAATTTACCTTCAATTAATTGGTAACGTAAACTTTTTTCAGACTTCTCGTATTCATCTCTTGCTTGGTCCGCATCCATTTCTTGCTCACCTGCAGTTTGCATCCATTTTGTTAGGAATTCTGCTGGTAAATCAAATTTTGTGTTCTCTACCAAATACTCAGTAACATCATTGAGAAACTTTTGATCTGCTTGTTGCACAAATTGTTTTTCAGCGTCTTCTTTTATTTTAGATTTTAATTCTGTTACAGAAGTTACTTCGTCCTTTCCAAAAAGTTTATCAAACAATTCTTGATCTAAATCTGCTAATTCACGGTTATTAATTTCAGTAATCGTGAAGTTTACTTCAACATCCAAACCATGAACATCATCATGGCTTAATTTTAATGCGTGCATTAAATCATGCTCGTCATCAAAAAGCCCTTTTGTTTTTAATGTAATTACATCACCCGCTTTAGCTCCAATAAATTGTTTAGCTGTAGACTTTCCTTTAAATTTATCTAAAGTTAAAGTTACTGTGTTATCAATCTCTTTTTCTTCGTTAGTGTAAGCTCCTGTAATTTCGCTGTCTTTTTCAACAGTATCTTGAGATACTAATTTCCCGTATTGTTTTTGAATACGTTCAATTTGTTCATTTATCATTTTATCATCAGCGACAATATTATACTGCGTGATGGCTTTTTTACTTTTTAAATTAACTTCAAATTCTGGCGCTAAACCTAGTTCGAATTCAAAAGAAAAACCTTCAGCATCCCAATCAATTTCATCTTGAGTTTTTGGTAATGGTTGTCCAAGAACATCTAACTTCTCTTCAGTTAAATATTTATTTAATGCATCTTGTAAAAGTTTGTTAACCTCATCAACTAAAACAGCTTTTCCGTATTGCTTTTTAACCATACCCATTGGCACATGTCCTTTTCTAAAACCTGGAATGTTTGCTGTTTTACGGTAATCTACTAAGATTTTTTCAACCTTATCGCTATAATCTTCTTTAGCGATATCTACTTTTACTACAGCATTTAATGCATCAACGTTTTCTCTTGTAATATTCATTTTAAATTATATAAAGCCTTAAATCAGGCATTTAACAATAAAGTCTCTTTTAAAAACTTAAAAATTTTGCAACCAAAATCGGGATGCAAAAGTAATATATTTTTACATCCCAACAAAGTTTTTAATCGCTTGATTTATAATACCTTTTTATCCTTTTTTAAGAAAGACTGCAAAAACGATTGTAGTATAGATAATAAGATGCTAAATAAGATTGCCCACCAAATACTATCAACAGAAAATCCATTAATAAATTCATCAGCCAAAAGAATAATCAATCCATTTATTACTAACAAAAACAAGCCTAAAGTAATAATGGTTACCGGCAGGGTTAAAATGACTAAAAGTGGCTTTACTAAAAGGTTTAGGATCGACAAGACTAGCGCCACAATTATTGCAGACATATAACCATCTACACTAACACCTGTTAGAATGTTTGCTAATGCAAATACTGCTAGAGCGTTTAATAATAATCTTAAAATTAAATTCATGGTTTTATATTTTGATTTATTAATTTATTGCTGGCTTTCTATTTTCTCTTTTATATGGTCACCTTTCATAATATAATGCCAAGATAAAGCCATTAGTTTATCGGCATGTTCCTTTAAAGAGGTTTCATCTATATAGTTTTTCTTTTTACTGATTAAATCAAAGGTTTCTATTTGCTTATCTTTAGGAAAATACAACAACTCGTTTGATGTTAGAATTTTGCAAAAACCAATGCCATATTTTATCTTTTCATCAAATAAAGACGTGCCAAAACTATAATACTCAAAACCTTCAGGAGCAATCATTTCAATGAGTGTTGGCATAATATCTATATGACTTCCGGGTGTTGTATTAACTTGTTTTTGAACCGATTTACCATATACAACAAACGGGACCGAAGATTTTTCATATAGACTGGGTTGATGATTAATAAACCGTCTGCCATAGTGGTCGCCAGTAAAGCAAAATACACTTTCAGGATATCTATTTTCTGCCTTGGTTACAAAATCACCTATGGCCTTGTCACTATACCATAAATGACCTAAGGCGTCTAAAGTCATGCCATTATCGTAATATTTTGAAACCTCTTTGGGAAAATCATCTATAGTTTTATAAGGAAACCCTTTACTATAAACATCAACCGTATAAGGTGGATGGTAACTGGTCGTTAAAATAACATTCAAAGAATACTTAGTTGTATCCGTGTTTTTTAAAACCATGTTAAACAATACTTCGTCTTCAACCCCCCAACTTCCAGAGGCCAAACCACCTTCTACGTCTACTCCAGAAAAACTTCGTTCAACGCCATTATAGGTAGTAAATTCTCCTATTTTTTGCCATGAAAGAAACCCACCATAATAAAAATTAATCTCGTAACCCAGTTTTTTGAATTGATTAAATATAGAGGTTTTAAAAGGCTCATTTATAGCGCCTAATGTGCCAATGTTAACACCACAATACGGAACATTTGTTGTTATAGACCCAAAGGAATTGAATGTAGAATTTGAAGCTGGAATAAAGTTGGTGAAATTTGTGCCTTTTTTAGCTAAACTATTTAGATTTGATGACAAGTTAAATGGCAGGTACTTTTCCATTAGAGGCCAAGAGTCATAACTCTCCATAATCACTAAAAAGATTTGCTTAGGTTTTTCTATAGTTGCCCCTTTTGCCTTTTTTAATAGGACATCGGTAATTTTTTCCTGAGTAAATAAATTTTCAAAGTCACCATTAGGCATAAACGGATTGTTGCCATCCAATAGATTTAAATCATTAAAATCTTTTATAGCATATTTAAGAGACCTAAATGGATTAACGACCGTCTTGTTTAAGAATTCGTCTTTAGACACACCAGCCCATTTTCTAATAGCTGGAACGGTAGATGCCGAACCTCTAATCCCTATTACAAACAGCAATAGCGTTACAAGTATGATAACAAATTGACTGCCTTTAAAATGTATTTTGGAAAGCTTACTGTTTATAAAATTTTTATTTTCAAAAGCTTTAAAAATTAATATCCCTACAGCTATAATTACAATTAGTGAGATTAGATTCAATATGGGATTGAAATCTTCTACAACCGTTTTAAGCACAGCTTTTTGGTCATCATACAAAGCTAAAAACATAAAATTATTGAACTGATTGTTGTACTCTTTAAAGTAGTTAATACTAACCACACAAATTATGGTTGAAAGTATGACAAACAAGTATTGTAGAACTTTTCTAGTTGTTTTTATGGCATTAAAAAGATTAAAAGGAGATAAAACCAATAGGAGAAGAAACGGAATGATAATAAAGTAAGCAACGGCAGTACAATCAAATTTAAAACCAGCAAACAACACTTTTGCTATTTCATTAAAACCAGCTGCATGACTCATTTTTTCTTGAAAAACCGCAATAAAAATGACTCTAAAAACGGTAAAGAATAATACTCCAAAAAACCAAAAAAAGAAAAGATTGCTTAGTTCTTTAATAAATTTACCCCACTTAGTGTTTGATTGCATCACAGTTGTTTTATGCAAAGATAGAATTATTATTATTTTTAACACACCTTTTAGGCTTGCTTAGACCCTAAGAAATACATTAAAAAATCATTTAACAAACGCTATCACAGCCTCAAAAAAGGCCTTTGGGTTTTCAGCATGCAACCAATGTCCTGAGTTGGAAATGGTAATAATTTCAGCTTTTGGAAAATGGTTTGAAATAATTCTTTCATCTTCAACACCTATATATTCTGAGCGGTCTCCACGTAAAAACAGCGTTTCATTTTCAAATCTTGAATAACTAGGCAATGCTTCTCCTATTTCTGCAACTTCTTCTTTTAAAACATCCAGATTTATTCTTAAGGCAAGCCTTCCATTTTCAATCCAGTATAAGTTTTTAAGTAGAAATTGACGCGTGCCTAAATCTGACACATAACCACTTAAAACCTTATCGGCCTCACCTCTAGTTTTTATGGCGTCAAAATCTAATTCACTCAATCCTTCTAAAATAGCGTCATGATGAATTGGATAAAAACGTGGCGAAATATCTGCAATTATTAATTTAGAAACTAATTCTGGATTTTCCGCCGCAAATAACATGGCTGTTTTTCCTCCCATGGAATGACCCAACAGAACAATATCAGATAAACTATGTTCATCACAATATTGCTTTAAATCTTCAGCAAGTACTTCATAATTAAACTCATTATGACGAAAACTTCGACCATGATTGCGTTGGTCTACTAAATGCACCTGAAATCCCTGTTCACTAAATTGACTACCTAGTGTTTTCCAATTATCACTCATTCCTAAAAAACCATGTAGAATCACAAATGGTTTTCCTTCGCCAATAATGTTTGAATGTAATATCATAATTTCAATTTATGTAAATACATTTGAATAACGTTCTCTACACCTAAATATAAACTTTCAGCAATTAAAGCATGCCCAATTGATACTTCTAGTAAATTCGGGATTTCATCTTTAAAAAATTTGATGTTATCTAAAGACAAGTCATGCCCTGCATTAATACCTAAATCTAATTTATTTGCCAATTCTGCACTTTCTACATAAGGCTTTATAGCGTCGGGATTTCCTAAACCGTATTGATGAGCAAAGGCTTCTGTATATAATTCAATCCTATCTGTTCCAGTAGCTTTTGCACCTTCAATTTGCTTTAAAACGGGATCCACAAAAATTGAAGTTCTAATACCGTTATTTTTAAACTCCTTGATGACATCAACCAAAAAACCCTTATGCTTTATAGTGTCCCAACCTGCATTACTTGTAATCGCATCAACCGCATCTGGCACCAATGTAACCTGAGTTGGCTTGACTTCTAAAACCAATTTAACAAAAGAATCTACAGGATTGCCTTCAATGTTATATTCTGTATAAACCTCTGGTTTTAAATCTCTAGCATCTTGATAACGTATGTGCCGCTCATCTGGTCTTGGATGAATGGTTACACCTTCGGCACCAAAACGCTGTACATCTTTTGCAAATTGGACTACATTCGGCACATCGCCACCTCTTGAGTTCCTTAACGTGGCAATCTTATTAATATTAACACTTAACTTAGTCATAAATCCATTTTTAAAATAGAACAAATTTGAATTTTTTGACATTGGCTAAAAAATTCTTCTTTTAAATTCATAATTCATCTTTTTATCACTTCATAACTACGCTATGAAATTCAAGAAATTTTTCATAAGAATTCAAAACCTAAAATTTTCGCTTCAAAGCAAAAAGTTCAAATTTGTTCGGCAAAAATACAAAGTAGAATGAGCATACATACTATTTTTTGATTAATTTGCAACTCTATTTAAAATGCGCTATGAAACTTTCAGAATTTATTCTAAATGATATAAAACCACTTAATAGTAAAAGCAAAATACGCGATTTGCAATTACTATTTAATCAACTCACATTTTCTCATATACCTATTAATGACGATAACAAAACCTATTTAGGGTGTTATTCTGAAACTGATGCACATTGTTTTGAAAGTGATAAAACCTTAAATGAATATCAACATTCCATTGAAACTTTCTTTGTCCGCGACAACACACTTTTATTAGATGTTCTGGAAGCTTTTGCTTTAAATTCAACTAACATCATGCCTGTTTTAAATGACCAAAACGACTATTTAGGCTATTATGAACTTAATGATATTATTAGCTTATTTGGCGAATCTCCGTTTTTTGCCGAAACTGGCGGGCTTTTGGTAGTTGAAAAGAGCATTAATGACTATTCTTTTAGTGAGATTAGCCAAATTGTAGAATCCAACGACGGTAAACTTCTTGGGGCATTCATTTCGAAACAGAATAATGATTTAGTTCAAGTAACTCTAAAAATTAGTAATACCGGGCTTAATGAAATTATACAAACTTTTCGCAGATATAGTTATAATATAGTTTCCGGCCACGAGGAAGACAGCTATATTGAAAGCTTAAAAGAGCGTTCGGATTATTTGAAGAAATATTTAAACATGTAATACCAATTTAATTTTAAAAATGGCAAACAGAAAACGAAGTTGCTTTTTTGTTATATAAAGTCGTGATTGATTTGCACAACTTAATTTACGGAAATCCTGAACAAGGAAATAGAATAAAAAATGAAGACGATTGAATACGCTATTTTAACATTAAACTACTATAATCTATGAAGGTTGCTATTTTTGGGCGTTTTTATAACGAAACCACATCAATTTCGGTAGAAACACTTTTCAATTATTTGTTGAAAAAAGATTTTGACGCATATATTGAAACCGAATTCTCGAATCTTATTAAAAGTGAATCACAGAACGAAAAAGATTATTCGTCATTTAAAACCTTCAAAACTTTAGATAATTCCTTTGATTTATTAGTGAGTATTGGTGGCGATGGCACCATTTTAAGAGCCATAACATTTGTAAAAGATTTAGATATTCCTATAATTGGAATCAATACTGGACGTTTAGGTTTTTTAGCAACCATTCAAATCAATCAAATTGAAAAGGCTATTCAAGATATTATCGATGGTAATTATGAAATTTCTGAACGCAGCTTACTTTCTGTAGAAACATCTCCTAAAAATGAGGATATTATATCATTAAATTTCGCATTAAATGAAATAGCCGTAAGCAGAAAAAACACCACATCTATGATTACGGTTGAAACCTATTTAGATGGCGAATACCTAACCTCGTATTGGAGTGATGGATTAATAGTTTCCACACCAACAGGCTCAACAGGATATTCATTGAGTTGCGGCGGCCCAGTAATTACACCAGGAGCAGGAAGCTTTGCACTAACCCCCATTGCCCCGCATAATTTAAGTGCGCGACCTTTAATAATCCCTGATTCTACCGAAATACAATTAAAAGTCGACGGTCGTGAAGAACAGCATTTAGTATCATTAGATTCCAGAATTGCTACTTTAGATAATGGCACTATAATAAAAATCAAAAAAGCTGATTTTAAAATCAAAATGATTGATTTACTTGGCGAAAGCTTTTTGGTAACACTTCGCAAAAAGCTCCTTTGGGGCGAAGACAAGCGCAATTAACCAGCATTATTCATGGTTTATCATAACGAAAAATCATAACACCAATAATGTAGATTAAACAATAATTCAAAAGAAAAACTGTTTTACACAGATACTGTTTACTTGAAATTGTAACAGTCAAATCTTATACCAATTACTATTTGAATTTATTGTAAAATAAAATGATGTTTTTTTTTATATGAAAACAGAAAAATAAAGCATAGCCTAAGTTACGGTTTCTTTTTCTGATGCAATAGAAAGGGAAAAAGGGCGTTTTATTACAGTAAACTTAAATGGTGAGTGGTATTATTATTATATTTGCAAACTTTTGAATATTTATGAGGCATTTAACCATATTGATATTAAGCATTTTAAGTATACATTTAAGCTACTCTCAAATTAACGAAATTGGCGTTTTTGTAGGAGGAAGCAATTTTATTGGAGATGTGGGTGCAACAAATTATATATCGCCTAACCAATTGGCCATTGGAGGTATTTATAAATGGAATAGAAGTAGAAGACACTCCTATAGAGCCTCTTTAATTTTCAGTGAATTAGAAGGTATTGATATAAATTCAGACGACCCAAGACGTATTCAAAGAGGTTATGAGTTCTCAAGTAAAATCATGGAAGTTTCATTAGGCATGGAATTTACATTTATGGATTTCAACTTACACTCTGGCGAAAAAATAGGAACACCCTACCTATATACAGGTATAAGTGTAACAAATCATGATAATCATTATTTTTTCAATAATACACAAACCTCCGAAAACAACTCTAGTTGGGCTTATGGGATCCCAATGGCATTAGGCTTTAAAACAAATTTTTTAGAAAGTTTGATTTTAGGTATTGAAATTGGCGCACGATATACGTTTTCAGATGAATTGGACGGAAGTATCCCAGATGGTAAGTTTAGACAGCAATTCCGATTTGGAAACATAAATAATAATGATTGGTATGTGTTTTCGGGCATAACGCTAACATACACTTTTGGAGAAAACCCTTGCTATTGCGTAAATTAACATGGATTTAAAAGACAGCATACATATTAAATCATTACCAAAACACATTGCCATTATTATGGATGGTAATGGGCGTTGGGCCAAACAAAAAGGGATGCTACGTGCTTTTGGCCATGAAAATGGCACAAAATCGGTAAAACAAACGGTTGAAGCTTGTGCAGAACTTGGCATTGAAAACCTAACGCTTTATGCATTTTCGACAGAAAACTGGAACAGGCCAAAACTAGAAGTACAAACCCTAATGAAACTTTTAGTGTCTTCATTAAAAAAAGAAATAAAAACGCTTCAAGACAACAACATTAAACTGGCCGCAATTGGCAATTTAAACTCACTTCCAAAAAAAGTTTATCAAGAGCTTTTTGAAGTCATAGAGAATACCAAGCAAAATACTAGAATGACTTTAACGTTGGCTTTAAGCTACGGTTCTAGAGAAGAAATACTAAATACTGTTAAAGAGATTAGCATTAAAGTTAAAAATAATATAATTTCGCCCGAAAATATTGAAGAATCAATTATAAATGAGCATCTTTACACGCGAAATTTGCCAGATGTAGATTTACTGATTAGAACAAGTGGGGAGCAGCGCATTAGTAACTTTTTGCTATGGCAAATTGCTTATGCCGAATTGTATTTTACAAGTGTTTTATGGCCAGATTTTACGAAGCAGCATTTGTATGAAGCTATTATTGAATATCAAAAAAGAGAACGACGATTTGGGAAAACAAGTGAACAACTTAGTTAATATTTTACCTAAAATAACATACTTAAAGCACTGCATAGCAATATTACTTTTTGCTTACAGCTTTACTATTCAAGCACAAGATTTAGAATATAGTAGTGGTAAAAAATACACCTTAGGTGAGGTTTCAGTTTCCGGAAACACATCGTTTAGTGAACAAACTATAATCGCATATTCTGGATTAAGAAAAGGAAAGGAAATGACCATTCCTGGTGAAGACATTAGTAACGCCATAAAAAAACTTTGGAACTCAAAATTATTTAGTGACATTGAAGTTTACATTACAAAAATAGAAGACGATGTAGCCTACTTACAAATTAGACTATCGGATTTACCCCAACTTAACGAACTAAAGATCAATGGTGTAAAAAAAGGTAAAAAAGAAGGCATCATTAAAGACAATAAACTAAAAAAAGGTGTAAAAGTTACTGAGAACCTCATCACTACAACCAAAAATTTTCTAACCAAAAAATACCAGAAACAAGGGTTCTATAATTCCAAAATACACATTAACACTATAGAGGTTAAAGATTCTATTGAAACTGCTCGTGTTAATATGGTCCTAAATATTGATAAAGGCGAAAAAGTCAAAATTAAAGACATTGCATTTAGTGGCAACAGCGTTTTAAGTGATAAAAAGCTTAGAAAAAGTATGAAAAGCACTAAGAAAATTAACCGTCTTAGAATATTAAAACGTTCTAAGTTTATCGATTCTGCTTATCAAGCAGATTTGGGACATGTAATGGACGCCTACAAAGAAAATGGTTATAGAGATGCTAGAATTTTATCCGATAGCATCATTGTTAATAATGATAAAACCATATCCTTAAAAATAGACGTTAATGAAGGCGAGCAATATACCTTTGGTGATATTACTTTTATTGGAAACACGGTTTATTCAAACGAGCAATTAAGTAGGCTATTACGTATTAGAAAAGGAGATACTTATAATGGTATTTTATTACAGAAGCGAATTGCAGACGATTCTAAACCTGACGCTTTCGACATCACAAATCAATATCAAAACAACGGGTATTTATTCTCTAGCATTAACCCTGTAGAAGTGAGTGCAGATAACAATGTTATCGATATGGAAATTAGAATTTCCGAAGGTAAACCCGCATATTTCAATAGTGTTAGTGTTGTTGGAAACGACAAAACCAATGACCATGTTATATACCGAGAAATACGTACACGCCCTGGACAATTATACAGTAAAGCCAATGTAGTTCGTACTGTTAGAGAACTTGGTCAACTAGGATTTTTTGATGCTCAAGAAATATCACCAAACTTCAACAATCCAAACCCTGTTGAAGGCACCATAGATATGGAATACGCTGTTAAAGAAACAGGATCTAGCCAAATTGAATTACAAGGTGGTTATGGTGGTGGTGGTTTTATAGGAACTTTAGGGTTATCATTCAATAACTTTTCTATAAAAGATATCTTTAAAAAAGATGCCTATAAACCAATCCCTATGGGCGACGGGCAAAAACTAGCTTTGCGTTTGCAAGCCAGTCGTTTTTATCAAACTTATAGCTTTTCATTTTCCGAGCCTTGGCTAGGAGGTAAACGCCCAGTACAGTTTTCAACATCTTTATCACACACCAAACAGTTTCTATACAATCCGGCAACAAGGAATGCCGATAAAAGTAGAAGTTTCAATATTACAGGAATTACATTTGGTTTAGCAAAACGACTATCCGTTCCAGATGATTATTTTACATTATCTCAAGCTATAAGTTATCAACGTTATGATTTAAACAACTATAACACCGGTCTATTTACATTTGGAGACGGTTTTTCAAACAACTTATCATATACCGTAGGGCTAAGTAGAAACAATACTAGTGTTGATCCAATTTTTCCAACAGGAGGGTCGAGTTTTGGAATTACAGCTAAATTTTCATTTCCTTATTCTTTACTTAATGGGGTTGATTATGATGCGCTTAAAGCGGAACGAGATGAAAACACTCGTACAAGAAGCGATGTTAATAGTACACCTTTACAAGTCTCGGACGCACAAACAAGAATTGCAGAAATAGACCAAGAACGCTATAAGTGGTTAGAGTTTTATAAAGTAAGCTTTAAAGGGGATTGGTACACCCAAATTGTAAAAAACTTAGTATTGAGGCCAAGTGTAGAATTTGGTTTTTTAGGTGCTTATAATAATGCCAGAGGTGTTATTCCTTTCGAGCGTTTCTTTGTTGGCGGCGATGGTTTAGGCAACTATAGTTTAGATGGCAGAGAATCCATTCAACTGCGTGGATACCCAAATCAATCTTTATCAGATCAAGATGGGGGCACCATTTATAATAAATACTCTTTAGAACTTCGTTATCCAATTACCTTAAAAGCATCCGCTAAAATTTATGCATTAGGGTTTTTAGAAGGTGGATCATCACACAATAGTTTTAGAGACTTTAACCCATTTAATATCAATCGTTCGGCAGGTGTAGGTATTCGTATTTTTATGCCGGCATTTGGTTTATTAGGTATTGATTTTGGCCATGGATTTGACGCTTTACCAGGTCAGACCGAAAAACATGGTTGGGAAACGCACTTCATCATTGGACAACAGTTTTAAGCATAAAAATTACTTTGGCACGATATTTTCTAATGACACATTGATGATTTGCAAGAAGAATTAAAATTTTTAAGATTAAAATTCGTTAATTTTGAAGAATATGATTCAAAGAGGCAGAAAAAAATCATCTGTCGTTTTAGAGTTTATGAGTCATAAATTATAAAATATAAAACAGATGAAAAATAACGTTCTTTTTTTACTGACATTAGTTTTTATGCTAAGCTTATCTACTTACGCACAACGTGGTGTAAGAATTGCTTATATAGACACGGAGTATATTTTAGAGAATGTGCCTGAATATCAAGAAGCCACAGCGCAATTAGAGGGTAAAGCTCAGAAATGGAAAAATGAGATTCAAGCTAAATTGACGGTTGTTGAGCAAAAACGAAAGGATTTAAGCAATGAAAAAGCCCTTTTAACAAACGAGCTTATTGATGAGCGTGAGGAAGACATTACTTTTGAAGAAAATGAAATCTTAGATTATCAACAAAAACGTTTTGGACCAAATGGCGATTTGTTCATTCAGAAAAAACAGTTGATGCAACCTATACAAGATCAAATATTTGCGGCAGTTCAAGATATGGCAACAGGCAGAAAATATGATTTTATTTTTGATAAATCATCGGATGCTGTGATGTTGTTTTCAGCAAAACAGTTTGATCTAAGCGAACAAATATTAAGGAGTATTACCAGAACATCAAAACGTAAGCAAGCACAATCAAAATCAGAACGTAAAGCGGCTGAAAAGGAGGAATTAATTCCTGAGATAAATGAAGATTTAGAGGCTAGAGAAAAAGCTTTAGAAGAAAAGAAAGCAGAAAGAGAAAGTGCTATTGAAAAAGCTAGAAAAGAAAAACTAGCAGCCCGTGAAGCTAAAGTTAAAGCTGCAGCAGAAAAGCGCCAAAAAACAATAGATGATAGAGAAAAAGCCAAACAAGCAAAACTAGATGCTAGAACCAAAACAACAGAGGCTGTAAAAGGTGAAAGCGAAACCTTAAAAACGGAGGACACAAAACCAGAAGGCGAAACAAAAACAAAAGCCCAGCTTATTGAGGAAAATAGACAAAAGAAATTAGCTGAAAGAGCGGCAAGGAAAAAAGAACTAGAAGATCGGAAAAAGAAAATTTTAGAAGACCGACAAAAAGCAAAAGACAGTTTAAACAAAAACAATTAATAATTTATAACACAATTAATACTATTTAAAATGAAACAATTCAAAACTCTTTTATTAGCAACTGCATTATGCCTTGGAACAATAGGTTTTACACAAGCACAAAGCAAAATTGCACATATAAACACCCAAGAATTAATAGCGGCAATGCCAGCAGCAAAAACTGCTCAAGCAGAGATTGAAGCTTTAGGGAAAACATATCAAACGGATATTCAAGCATCTATTACGGAGTACCAAAATACGGTAAAGCAATATGAAGCTGAAGCGTCTACAAAAACAGATGAAGAAAATCAAAAAAGAGGTTTAGAGTTGCAAGAAAAGCAACAACGTATTCAACAGTTTAGAGCTGATGCTCAAAAAGACTTAGCTCAAAAAGAAGCTGAATTGTTTAAACCTATTCAAGAAGCAGCCATGAAAGCTATAAACGAAGTTGCAAAAGCACAAGGTTATCAATATGTTATCGATAGAGCGACGTTGATTGTAGCTGATGGAAAAGATATTTTAGCTGATGTAAAAAAACAAATGGGCATCTAATATTAGATCTTAAATAAAATATACTTAAAGCTGTCTTTTACGAGACAGCTTTTTTTATTGGCGAAACTTATCTTAAACATGACCAAAAAAATTTAGAATGTTATACCAATTCTGCATAGAAATTATTGTAAAAGAAAATGATGATTTTTTCTTTATACGAAATAGAAAAATAAAGCATAGCCATAGTTACGGTTTCTTTTTATTTTGATGTAGAAAGGAAGAAAGGGCGTTTTATTGCGGTAATTTCCATGCAGAATTGGTATTAGTTGAACCAATCCCAATTTTTAGCGGGAACTCATAAAGTATTCCGATTGAAATATTTACTTTTATATGAATTTATAATTTAATGAGTAAACAACCTATTGGTATTTTCGATTCTGGTGTTGGAGGCACATCCATTTGGAAAGAAATCCATGCCCTTTTGCCAAATGAAAACACCATCTATTTAGCCGATAGTGCCAATGCGCCTTATGGCCCAAAAGGTAAAGATGCCATTATAGATTTAAGTATTAAAAACACCGAATATTTACTTAGCAAAGGTTGTAAGCTTATTGTAGTGGCTTGTAATACTGCAACGACCAATGCCATAGATTATCTCAGAAACACTTATAAAGTCCCTTTTATAGGCATAGAACCCGCTATAAAACCTGCAGCTTTACAAACTAAAACAAATGCCATTGGTATTTTAGCAACCAAAGGCACACTAAGTAGCGAACTATTTTCTAAAACTTCAACCCGATTTGCTAGCAACATTAAAGTTGTCGAACAAATTGGTGATGGTATCGTTGAATATATTGAAAGCGGCCAATTATATTCTGAGGATATGAAATCGCTTTTAAGAGGGTATTTAAAACCTATGATGGATGCCAATATTGATTATTTGGTTTTAGGCTGCACCCACTACCCTTATGTCATACCACTGCTTACGGACTTGTTACCAAACCAAGTAAAAATTATAGATTCTGGTGAAGCCGTTGCTAGACAAACAAAAGTTGTTTTAGAACGCAATAATCTATTGAACACGGATCGTATTAAGCCTGAAACTGAGTTTTATACTAACGGGAAACCAGAAGTTATGACTTCACTTTTAGGTAAATATTTTGATGTTAAATATCTAGATTTTTAATAGAAGATTTCCAGAATCCGGAATCTTTTAATATAAATACCCAGTAGAAAACTCCCTAGAATCTTTTGTTTACCGTTGTAAGAAAAATTAATTACATTTACGAGATAACAACGACAAAAAACTTATCATATCCTGACTTATTTACGGGATATGAAACATACTAGTAGTTCTATGAGATGTTAGCAGCAATTTAAAATTGTTCCATACTGAATGGAATTCGATTTTAAAAAGAATTTAAGTGTATTATTTTTAAATAGATGAGAAATATCGGCAGCTCTGATGTCACATCTGAAGTAGCTTGCGTTTAAAGAATCATGTATTTGTAAAAAAAATACTATCTTTATAATTCTAATCACTTATAACCAATAACCTAATTACAATGAATAATATTTATTTAAGTATTGTATTTGGCCTGTTATTTATCTCGTCTTTTTCTCAGGAGGTTGACTTAAGTTGGGCAAATTCATTTGGAGGAACATCTGGAGATCATAGTCAATCTATGGCGAATGATCAATCTGGAAACATTTATACGACAGGTTTTTTTAACAATACAGTAGATTTTGACCCAAGTCCATCAACTTACGAACTAACTTCTAATGGCAATTCTGATATATTTGTTCAAAAATTAGATTCAAATGGAAATTTTATCTGGGCTATAGCTATAGGAGGATCATCAAGTGATGAAGGCTATGGAATTTCAACTGATGTATCTGGAAATATATTCATAACTGGAGGTTTTAACCTAACGGTAGATTTTGATCATGGCCCAGGCATACAAAATTTAACAAGTAACGGTAGTGATGATATTTTTATTCTCAAATTAAATTCTAATGGAGATTTTTTGTGGGTTAAATCTGTTGGCGGAACTGCAAATGATCAAGGAAGGGCAATAGTAACAGACACTTCGGGAAATATATATTTAACAGGGTATTATCAAGGAGAGGTAGATTTTAATCCAGGAGCAGGAGTTTTTACGCTAAATTATGATAATGGAGATGAAGCATTTATATTAAAATTAGATGCTAACGGTGATTTCTTATGGGCAAATGAAATTACTGACCCTAAGTTCGCTCAGGGGTATGCAATACAAATTGATATTTTAGGAAATGTGTTAGTAACAGGAACCCTTAGTGCCGGAAGTGTTACTTTTATTAAAAAGTTAGATGAAAATGGAAACACTTTATGGTATAAAACCGTAAATGGAGAATCTACAAATAAAGGTTATTCCATAATAACAGACACTTCAAGCAATGTATATGTAACAGGTGTTTATCAACTAACTACAGATTTTGATCCAAGCGCAGGGATTTTTAATTTAACTTCTCTTGGTTATACAGATATCTTTATTTTAAAATTAAATTCTAATGGAGATTTTTTGTGGGTTAAATCTATGGGAGAAAACTCTAGTGATTCAGGTGAAGAAATTATTATTGATAACTCTGGTTATATATATGTTACAGGTACTTTTGAGGGCACTGTAGATTTCGATCCCAGTGGAAATATTTTTAATTTAACTTCTAATGGAGGAAGAGATCTTTTTATTCAAAAATTAGATGAAAATGGAAATTTTGTTTGGGCCACTTCTATTGGTGGCACTGGATCCGAATACCCTAGAGGTTTTTTAATTAACACCTCAGGTTCTTTATACTTAACTGGTATTTTTCAAAACACAGTTGATTTTGATCCTACTGGAAGTATTTTTAATTTAACTTCTAATGGTAGTTTAGATATATTTAATATTGAGTTAGGCCAAACATCATTAGGACTTGAAGAATCAACATTAATTAGTGATGTTATAATATTCCCTAATCCATTTCAAAACGTTATAAATATTAAATTAAGAAATCATAATGAGGTGTCTGTAAAAATGTTTAATGTTAATGGGCAATTGATCTTTAATGAAAATAATATCAATACTAAAAATTATCAATTTAGTTTTGACGGAGTAAAAGGTTTTTATTTAATTGAGGTTAATTTTCAAGGTAAGAAACAACATTTTAAGCTTATTAAACAGTAAATAATATCGTATTCCATGTATGCTTAAGAATTAGTTTAAGTCAATTGTGAAGAATTCATTTAGAAGATTCGAAAGAAAATTGATTGATAGTATAATAAATAAAAGCAGCTAACAATATATAAAAAAATTACTCATTTTAGGCTATACAAAAGGTCGTTTTACATTTGCTACGTCTTAGTTTCCTTCGGAAAATCTTCGCACACAAACAAACAACAAACCATATACAAAACCGTTGGCAGTAACCTAAAAAAACTACCATCCATTCAAAAAAAGGAGATTAAAAATGAGAAAAATAATATTGATTTTTGCATTACTTACAATTCGATGTAATATCTCTTTCGGACAAATAATAGATGTGCATATGCATAGCTACACTGAAAAAGACTTTTGGGTTGGTACAGCACGAAACGGTCTTGAATCAAGCAGAACAGCGAAAGAAACACTTGAACAAACCATCCAAAAAATGAATGAGCATGATATTGAATATGCAGTTGTTTGTGGCTCAATCGAAAGTTTAGAACTCTATACCAAAACGGACAAAAGATTTATTCCAGGATATCAAGACAGCGAGGAAGAACTAATTCCTATTGAGAAATTTGAGGAATATGTAAAATCCGGAAAAATAAAAGTCTTTGGAGAAGTAATGGCAGTTTACAAAGGAAAAACACTTACTGATCCTATTTATCAGCCATATTTAGCTATTTGCGAAAAATACGGGGTGCCCGTTGGCTATCATTCGGGTGGTAGTTTCCCAAATGCACAACAGTTAGGATGGCCAAATTACAGAATAAGTCTTGGCGACCCGCTTTTGATTGAAGATGTTTTGGTAAAATATCCAAAACTAAAATTATATCTCATGCACGCTGGAGAAAACTTCTATGAAAACACATTGAGAATGATGGATGGATATCCTAACCTTCACGCAGATTTAGGTGTAGAAATGTGGTTACATCCTATGACTAAAGACTTCGCTGTAAAGTTTTTGAAATCCGCAAAAGATTATGGATTTCTGGATAGAGTAATGTTCGGTTCTGACCAAATGGTTTGGCCAGATGCAATTACGAATTCAATTGACTTTTTAAACGATTTAGACTTCTTAACAAAAGAAGAAAAAGAAATGATATTCTATAAAAATGCAAAGAATTTTTTGAGTATAGAAGAATAATTTTATACTAAAAAAGGCAACTGCCGTATAAAATTTATTGCTTCGTTCTAGCCTACTTAAAAAAAGCCTCACGAATTCTATTCGATTTGTATTTGCTAATTTAGTTACTAAACACGCAACGAAATCATACACAAACACGTTAGCCACAAGCTAAAAAACAACAATAATAGAGCTAAACATGGCACTAAAAGAATTAAAAAAGGAACTAAACCAAATGGACAAAACTGAAATCATTAAACTGATTTCGGAACTGTATAAAAAAATCCCAGAGGCAAAAAATTACTTGGACATTTTCGCAACTGGAGAGATTAGACAACTGACAGAAAAATATAAAAAAGAAATTGAAAGATATATTTATCCAAATGGTAGAAATATGGATTTGCGCGAGACTGAGGCTCGAAAAATAATTCGTTCAGTCCGTAAAATGAAAATTACAGAACTAAATATTGAATTGGAATTACATTATGTAAGCTGCTGTCTAGAAATTATTGAAGATTTTGGATATTGGGACGAGAATTATTATTTAGCATTAGGAAAAATGTTTGACAACGCAATAAATGGAATTTCGGAACTTGGAATGGAAGATAAATATAACGAGAAAGTAATATTTTTATCTTCAAAAGCCAGTGAATATGGAATTGAATTAGAGTATTAACGAAACAGCAATGAACTATCTTTAGTTTATAACAGAAAGCCCCACCAACAGAGAGGCAGATTATGCCAATTCAAAAAAACAAAAGTTGTTGTTAAAAAAGTATAGAATTATGTATCTAATTTTATCATTAATCGTAATATTGCAATAAATTAATAAAGAGCAAAATGGGATTAGCCAAAACCGAAATGTTTACCGACCAACAAAATCAAATTGCTCTTTTTGCAAAAGTCTTTGGACATCCTGCAAGAGTGGCCATTTTACAACAACTCTTTAAAATAGACGCTTGCTATTGTGGAGATTTGGTAAACGAAATCGGACTTGCTCAACCAACAATTTCGCAACATTTAAAAGAACTGAAACATTTGGGACTAATCAAAGGAAACGTTGAAGGCACAAGCGTTTGCTATTGCATCAACACCGAAAATTGGACTACAATGAAGGAAACTATGTTGCAGTTTCTAAATCAAGATATGTCTAACAAAGCGGATTGCTGTTAAAAAATCCCACCAATTAATCGTATAATCACAATAAAAAAATATGATAACAACCAAAACAACGCTATTTAAAGAAATAGAAAATCTAATCAAAATTTTAAAGCCCGAAACAATTTCAAAAGAACGTAAAACTGTTTTACAACCGCTAACTGATTTTATTCAATCAAAAGTTTCAAATAATCAAGAAATTAGAATTAACTTTATCTGCACTCATAATTCACGAAGAAGTCATTTATCACAAGTTTGGGCTCAAACAATGGCAAATTACTTCAATATTAAAAACGTATTTTGCTATTCGGGTGGAACAGAGGCAACAGCACTTTTCCCAATGGTTGCAGAAACTTTACAAAATTCAGGTTTTCAGATAAAAACGATTTCAAAAAACGAGAACCCAATTTACAGTATTAAATATTCCGACAATGCGCATCCCATAATCGGATTTTCAAAAAAATTAGACGACGATTTCAACCCAAAATCTGAATTTGCAGCAATTATGACTTGCGATTCAGCAAATGAAGCGTGTCCATTTGTTCCAGGTGCAGAAAAACGCATTCCAATAACTTTTGAAGACCCAAAAGCATTTGACAACACACCACAACAAGCAGAGAAATACAATGAACGAAGTCTGCAAATTGCAACTGAATTATTTTACGTTTTCTCTCAAATAAACTCTTAAAAAATGGCGACAAAAAAATTAAGTTTTCTTGACAGAAATCTAACACTTTGGATTTTTGTTGCCATGGCATTTGGCGTTGGACTTGGATATTTTATTCCAACATTTCCTAATATCATAAACTCATTTAGTAGCGGAACCACTAATATTCCGATTGCCATCGGCTTGATTTTAATGATGTACCCACCTTTAGCAAAGGTCAATTATTCATTGTTACCAAAAGTTTTTAGAAACACAAAAATCCTTTCCATTTCACTTATTCTAAATTGGATAATTGGTCCCGTTTTAATGTTTGTTTTAGCCATTACATTTTTACGTGATTATCCCGAATATATGGTCGGACTAATTTTAATTGGTTTGGCTCGTTGTATTGCAATGGTTTTGGTATGGAACGACCTTGCAGAAGGAAGTAGCGAATATGGAGCAGGTTTGGTTGCTTTAAATAGTATTTTTCAAGTGTTTGCATACAGTTTTTATGCTTGGATTTTTATAACCGTTCTTCCGCCCTATTTTGGTTTTGAAGGCGCTATTGTAGATATTTCAATCGGTACAATTGCAGAAAGTGTTGCCATTTATTTAGGTATTCCATTTGTGATGGGCATATTGAGCAGACTAATTTTGGTTAAACTAAAAGGAGAAGATTGGTACACACAAAAATTTATTCCCACAATTTCACCAATGACATTAATTGCGCTGTTATTTACAATTGTAGTTATGTTCTCATTGAAAGGAGAATTGATTGTGGAAATCCCAATGGACGTTCTGATTATTGCAGTTCCTTTACTTGTCTATTTTACGTTAATGTTTATCATTGGATTTTTCTTTACTAAAGCAACAGGAGCAGCATATGACAAGACAGCTTCAGTAGCTTTTACAGCAGCAGGAAATAATTTTGAATTAGCGATTGCAGTTGCAATTGCCGTTTTCGGACTGAATTCTGGACAAGCATTTGCAGGAGTAATTGGCCCTTTAGTTGAAGTTCCTGCATTGATTTTATTGGTTCGTGTTTCCTTTTGGTTGCGGAAAAAATATTATGGAAAAGCACACGCTTAAAGCCATACACATTTGTAATCGTACCAACCAACGCTACGCAAAAATTGTAAAAGCGTATATCTTTAGCTATGCTAAATCCAAACTTTATTCTTTAAACCAACTGGAGTATTTTATATAATTATCGGCAATACGGTTAATTTCTCCCGAAATTAATGCTTCGCTAATATCTTTAACTTTTTTAGCGGGAACACCGGCATAAATACTTCCTGCCTCTACCCGAGTGTTTTTTGTAACCACTGCACCTGCGGCAATAATGCTGTTACTCTCTACCACACAATCGTCCATGATTATACTGCCCATACCAACCAATACATTATCTTGAATGGTGCAGCCATGTACAATGGCATTATGTCCAATAGAAACATTATTACCAATATTAGTGGGCGATTTTAGGTAGGTTGCATGTATAACCGCACCGTCTTGAATATTGACTTTGTTGCCCATTTTAATGTAATTAACATCGCCACGAACTACGGCGCTAAACCATACGCTGCATTGGTTTCCCATGGCAACATCGCCAACCACTACGGCATTTTCGGCTATAAAACAATCATCTGGTATTTGGGGAGACTTTCCGTTTACTGGTTTTATTATTGGCATAAATTATTCCTTTGAAAAAAGAAATCTCTTTAAATATTAGACTCCTTTATGTTATTGTTAATGTTTTTTTCTTGCTTCGCTCGAAAATCGTTTTATTAATCGTAAAATTAATAATTTTATCCCGATTTGTGGGATTCCCTCGCGATAGCTATTGGGATTAACGGGAAACGACAAAATTAGTTATTTAAAATACGATAATATTTGTGATTTTTTTGAAGCGGAAACCATAATTTCTTTTCCATTATTCAGCAAGACACTTTAACCTTTTACTTTTTTATTTTTTACAACTTCATTAACGTTGACCATATATGATTTATGTACGTGTGCAAAACTTGAATCGTTCAGAGCTTCGTCAAAATACTTTAGGGTTTTACTAACTACTTTCTTTTACTGTTATTGAGATATAGTTCGGTGTAATTATCATCTGCTTTACAATATAGAATATCTGAGGTATTTATTATTTCGAATCCGTCTAACTGCTGAATGGTTGTTTTTCCATTTACTGTATTTGTTTTTGGAACAAGTACTTGGTCTTGAAGCGCATCTTCTTTCATTTTCATTTCTGTTACATAATCGACTGCTTTTATAAGTTCGTCTATAGAAATGGGTTTCATTAAATAATACGATGCATGGGCGTTTAACGCATCCATAGCATAATGGTTATAAGCGGTTACGAAAATGGTTTCTTCGTCTTCGACTATTATTGACCTTGGTTTCATATTTATAAGTTTGAAGCTCGAAGCAAACTTCGTACATCCAACTCCTAACTTTTTTTAATCATTCTTCAATGTTACAACTACCTTTGTTCCTGCATCCTCTTCATCTTGAAAATCGTCAATGAACACATCAACTTTATCGTTATACATATCATTTAAAATTGAGACACGCTTTTTAATATTACCCATCCCTTTTGAATTTTCTCTTCCTATACCATCATCTGTAATGGTAATGTGAAAAAAATCCAAGAACTTAATACGAAACGCAGATATTACATTTTAAAACATAAAAAAGAAGATGCAAACGGTTTAGAAAATGCTATGACAAAGGCCATTAAAGAACAGGCTAAAAAGAAACAATATACTTCAAATTAAAAAGATAAATTTTATCGTACTTACGAAGGAAGTTATGACTGAAGTCATCTTAATAATTTTTAGGTTTCAGAATCAACTATGCTAGTTAATAACAAACAGATTGCCACGTCGTAACTCCTCGCAATGACAACTATTTTAAACCTATTCTAATTTACCGCAGGACAATTACAAGCATATTTTTCACGGCTACAATTAAAGTTATACCCTAATGTGAGTTGATGAAATCCTCCGTTTGTAAAGACTACCGAATTTGTTTGATATGTATACGTATAAGCAAACATAAATTCGTTATAGTTTACACCTAAAATAGGCGTAATTTGTTGAAGCTTTTGGCTGCTCACAGCATTTGAACTGGTTAAAAACTCAGCACCATCTAAACTTTGTCTATAAGACAAGCCGCCCCATAGTTTACCAAAATCCATTTGCTTATAAACTTTGGCGTTAACATCTATACTTGATTCTTCAGTCAAATCCCTATACTGAAACATCAAAGATGGCTCATAACTCCATTCACTCCCATACTTACTAAATACATTACCAATAGAAAACAAGTAGCGTCTTAAATTACTCGTTATTTTGGTATCTCTATTAACACCAGAATTCTCTAACACATTCTTTACAGTAGCATGGGCATAAAAATCAAGAAAATGGTAAGAAAAACCTAAATCTATATTAAAATTGGTTTCGTTTTGTACAATCCCTTGAACAATAGGGTCTGGTCCATCAAACAAAAAACTAGTTTCATCTAATTGATATTGGATAAAACCAGCACTTAAGCCAAAAGACAACATGTTTAAATCTGCTTCACTTCGTGAAAACATTAAATGATGCGCATAGGTGGCATAAGCCCCTTTTTGAGAATGATACCCGTTTTTATCGGCGTATAATATACCTCCGATTGCAGACTGAGAATCTCCAATTCGTCCGTTCATACTCAACGTAACAAGTTTTGGCGCATTATCTTGCCCAAACCATTGTTGACGACCTGTTAGCCTTACCTTAGAACAGTTAGCAATACCAGCCATGGACGGGTGAATTAAATAATAATTATCTGTTAGATAATCCGTGTAAATTGGCAAACCTTCTTGTGAAGTTGCTATATGAGTGAATAGTGACACTATCACTACTAAAATGATATTTTTTAATTTCATAAACTTTATTCCCAAGTAGGTTTGGTTTAATACAAACGTCTTGATTCTTAAAAAATTACACATAAAAAAGATAAAGCTTCCCTTTATCTTTCAAGTCCTTTAAACAGGCAACAAAACTCAAATATATGGATATCTAAAGTTTTCTTTTAGTATTTTTGTCAAAAATTAGCTAAAATGAACACTTTCAAGGTTTCCGTGCAAGAAACATCCAATAATGCCATAGTTAAATTCGAAGTAAATCAATTTATAACGCAACATCAAAGTTTTGAGTTTAATAATATAGACGAAGCAAAAGCATCGCCTTTAGCACAACAATTATTTTATTTACCTTTTGTTAAAAAAGTTTACATTTCTGGAAACTTCGTAGCTGTTGAACGTTATGATATTGTTGAATGGAATGATGTGCAAGACGAAGTTGCAGAACAAATTGAAGCCTATTTAAATGATGGTGGCGTAGTTGTTGAAGACACTGCTGCTCCAAAAAAAGTTCCTGTAACTATTTATGCTGAAAGCACGCCCAATCCAGCAGTGATGAAGTTTGTTGCTAACAAAAAAATAGTAACCGCGTTATTTGAATTTACATCCATTGATCATGCAAAACTATCACCTTTAGCCACTGAATTGTTTCATTTTCCGTTTGTGAAAAGTGTTTTTATTGATGAAAACTACGTGTCAATCACAAAATACGATATGGCAGAATGGCAAGACATCACTATTGAATTACGTGAATTTATTAAAAATTATATTGAAAACGGAAAAGAAGTCGTTTTACCAGAAGCTGCTGAAACTTTGAAAAAATCAACAAAACAAGTAGACTCTCATTTTGACACACTTGATGATACCTCAAAAGAAATAATAAACATTCTAGAAGAGTACGTAAGACCTGCCGTAGCCAGTGACGGTGGTAACATTCAATTTATTTCTTATGATGCGGACACTAAAAATGTAAGTGTATTGCTTCAAGGTGCTTGTAGTGGCTGTCCGTCTTCAACTTACACCCTAAAAAGCGGTATTGAAAATATGCTAAAAGAAATGCTTCCAGGAAAAGTTGATATGGTAGAGGCTATAAATGGGTGACCTTTTTTAATTTATGTGTGCCAAAATTAGTTAGCTTTAAAGTGCTAAATTAATTATTACTTAAAAGCATTAAGAACAACCTTCTGTATATGTGCAAGACCAAAGTACTAGTGTAAAAGACAACGAGGTTACAGACTTTTGAGTAAACTTAAAAATCACTTTTGAAGTAGAGTAAATCAACTTCTATATAAAAACTTAGCGTTCAGTTTCTGGACGCTTTTTTTATGCTATACCTATTTATTTTGCTAACTTTGACTTATGAAGTATCTCCAAATAATTGTCATTATTATTTTAATTGCTGGATGTAAAGGTCAGAATTCAGAATCTATGGAACATCAATATACAAATGCCCTTATAAACGAAACCAGTCCTTATTTATTACAGCATGCTCACAACCCGGTAAACTGGAATCCTTGGAACGAAAAAACACTTACCAAAGCCAAATCCGAAAACAAACTCATGCTTATTAGCGTGGGTTATGCGGCTTGTCATTGGTGCCATGTCATGGAACATGAAAGCTTTGAAGATAGCTTGGTCGCGCAAGTTATGAACACCAATTTCATTAATATAAAAGTGGATAGAGAGGAGCGCCCAGATGTTGACCAAGTGTATATGAGTGCCGTACAACTCATGACTGGAAGCGGCGGTTGGCCCATGAATGTTATTGCTTTACCTGATGGCAGACCCGTTTGGGGCGGTACTTATTTTAAGAAAGACCAATGGATGGATGCTTTAGAGCAAATCTCAAAATTATACGTAGAAAACCCTGAAAAACTGCTTGAATATGCCGACAAGCTAGAACAAGGCATCAAGTCGTTAGACGTTGTTGAACTTAATACTAACGAACCTGTTTTTGAAAAACCTTTTATAGAAGATGCTATTAAAAATTGGTCAAAGCAATTTGATCATAATTTTGGAGGCATGAACCGTGCCCCTAAATTTATGATGCCCAATAATTATCATTTTTTATTACGCTATGCCCATCAAACCAATGACAAAAAGCTACAGGATTTTGTTAATCTAACACTCAAAAAAATGGCCTATGGTGGTGTTTTCGACCACGTTGGCGGTGGCTTTTCAAGATATTCTGTCGATTCTAAATGGCATGTTCCACATTTTGAAAAAATGCTTTATGACAATGGGCAGCTGGTTAGTTTATACGCAGATGCCTACCTCATCACAAAAAACGAATTATATAAAAATGTTGTTACCGAAACTTTAGAATACATAAAACGAGACATGACCACTCAAAATGGTGCGTTTTTCTCTTCACTCGATGCTGACAGTAATACATCTGAAGGCGAACTTGAGGAAGGCGCTTTTTATGTTTGGACAACAGACGAACTTAATGTGTTACTAAAAGAAGATTTCAATATTTTTGCTGATTATTACAACGTGAATAATTACGGGTTCTGGGAACATGACAACTATGTTTTAATTCGAAAAGATGATGACGAATCGATTATTAAAAAACATGAAATCACTCAAGATATTTTAGATAAAAAGAAAATAAAATGGAAAGACATACTTTTAGAAGCCCGTAACACAAGAGAAAAACCAAGATTAGATGATAAAACATTAACCTCATGGAATGCACTCATGCTAAAAGGTTACGTTGATGCTTATCGTGTATTTGGTAATGCTGATTATCTTGCTTCCGCGGAAAAAAATGCGAATTTCATTTTAAATAATCAGTTAAGAGAAGACGGTGGATTAAATCATAATTATAAAAACAACAAAAGCTCCATCAACGGTTATCTTGAAGATTATGCTGCCACTATAGATGTGTTTATAGCACTTTATGAAAATACTTTAGATGAAAAATGGCTAACTACCGCTAGAGATTTAGCTAATTATACCTTTGATTATTTCTTTGATGATACCAGCAAAATGTTCTATTTCACATCAAATAATGATGCGTCTTTAGTTTCAAGAAGTATTGAGTATCGAGATAACGTGATTCCTGCTAGTAATTCAATTATGGCAAAAAACCTATTTAAACTATCACACTATTATGATAATGAACATTATAGCAAAACAGCTATGACCATGCTTAATAATGTAAAACCAGAAATGCAAGAATACCCATCTGGCTACTCCAATTGGTTCGATTTAATATTGAATTATGCACAACCGTATTATGAAGTGGCCATTGTTGGCACCGACGCTAAACAGAAAATATCAGAATTAAACAAAACCTATATTCCTAATAAACTTATTGCTGGAAGTACTTCAGAAAACAATATGCCTTTATTAGAAAACAGATTTGATCCCGAAGAGACTTTAATTTACGTTTGTGTAAATAAAGCCTGTAAGCTTCCGGTTTCAAAAGTAAATGATGCCATAAAATTTTTAAAAGAATGACTATTTTAACAATTATACTCGTGGCTTTTGTGGCTTTTGAGCATATCTACTTTTTAGTCTTAGAAATGTTTTATTGGACCAAACCAAAAGGCATCAAAACATTTGGATTGAAATCTAAACAATTTGCAGAAGACTCTAAGGTATTAGCAGCCAATCAAGGGCTCTATAATGGGTTTTTAGCGGCGGGGCTTATTTTTTCAATCATTCAAAACGACATAAATTTTGCTAATTTTTTTCTTATTTGTGTGACTATTGCAGGTATTTATGGGTCTTACTCTACAAAGCAAATTAAGCTGTTTTATGTGCAATCTATTCCAGCTATTATAGCACTTATTTCTAGTTTAATTTAAGCTCAAATTAATTAATCATTTTTTATCATTAAAATAAAAAAAGCTACACTTTAGTTTTTAATTTTGCAAAACAAAAAAATAACACACATTATGGATTTAGAAAGTATTGACACACAAAAATGGATTGATTTAGCCGCAGAATATGGAATAAAAGTTCTGGGCGCCATTATAATATGGATTATTGGCTCTTGGGTTATTAAAAAAATACTGAAGACGACAAAAAAATTAATGTCCAAAAGAGATTATGATGAGAGTCTTCAAAAATTCTTATTAAACCTATTAGGCTGGGTGTTTAAAATTGTTCTAATAGTTGTTGTACTTGGTACTGTTGGCGTAGAAACCACATCATTTGCTGCCATTTTAGCTGCAGCTGGTTTAGCTATTGGCTTAGCCTTACAAGGCTCATTGGGGAATTTTGCAGGAGGCGTTTTAATCATGATTTTCAGACCTTTTAAAATTGGCGATTTAATTGAAGCTCAAGGAGAAATTGGAGTTGTTAAAGAAATTGAAATCTTTACAACCAAGTTAACTGGTTTATCAAATAGAGAGATCATTATTCCTAACGGTTCTTTATCCAACGGGAATATCATCAATTATACTACTGAAGGAACGCGTAGAGTAGATTTAACTTTTGGTGTTGGTTATGATTCTGATATTAAAAAAACTAAAGACGTTTTAATGAATGTTTTAACATCGCACCCTAAAGTTTTAAAAACTCCGGCACCTACTGTAAATGTTTCTGAATTAGCAGATAGCTCAATTAATTTTGCAGTAAGACCATGGTGTACTGCTGACAATTACTGGGATGTTTACTTTGGAATTACTGAAAACGTAAAAGAAGCACTTGACAAGGCTGGTATTGAAATTCCTTACCCACATCAAGTTGAAATTAGAAAACAAGGATAAAAAATATTTATCTAAATAATATCAAGGCCTGATACGTTTCAAAAAACTGTCAGGTCTTTTTTTATGCTTTCTTCTTTAAAGCCACAAAATCTTTCAGATAATAAGGTTCGAAATAAGCAACATCTTCAGTATCGCCTTTTTTGTATTTAGTGCAAGCTAATAAACTCATCTCGTTTGAAGAAGGCAGTTTATCTTCAACAAAAACGGCATTTGGATGATTGATTAAAGCCTTTGTTTTTCCAACACCATTACCAATAAAATAAACCTTTTGATTTTCAAGATAATCACTAAAAGCTATTTCATCTAAAATTTGAGCTTCAGTAGCTCGTATTTGATTATAATTTGAATCGTAAATAGCAGAATAGACTTCCATACGTCTCGCATCCAACATAGACACAATAACACCATCCTTGATTTTAACTTGATTTGCCAACGCCTCTAAAGTTGGTATGGCTATTAACGGCTTATCGAGCGCAAAACATAATCCTTTTGCCGCAGAAACCCCAATACGCAAACCTGTGTAAGACCCAGGACCTTTGCTAACAGCAATAGCATCTATATCCTCAGTAGTTATTTTAGCTTCTTTTAAAACGTCATCAATGTAAACATGTAATCTTTCAGCATGCGAATAATTTTTGTCATTATCCTCTTTTAACACTATGGTTTCACCATTTTTTGAAAGGGATACAGAACAATTGGTTGTTGCGGTTTCTATGTTGAGTATATAGACGTTCATACTATCAATTTATAAGTATGTGCAAAACTATGATATTGTTTTTACCCATTAATATTTTTGAGCAACTTTATTAATGTGTCTAAGTGATAAGCTTATAGTGGTGATATTATTCATTAAACATAAATTCTTTCTCTTTTCTTTCTGAAGAAAACTCTTTAACGAATAATCCTGTTTTTAAACGAATTCCTACAAAATAATGTAATATTTTTTATTTATTAAAGTTATTTACAACAAAAACTGAAACAATAACAAATATCTAATAATGAAAACTCTACTATTCAGCTACAAATTTTTATTTATGACCCTGACGACACTTCCTCTAACCCTTTGTTCTCCAGATAATGACGATTCAGAAAACCCCGTTAACGATGAAACATCAGCAGAATTAGTAGAGCTAAAAACGGTACGTTCCATGACTCCCCATAATGCTTGTAATGGATATAATTTAAATCAACTTAAAAATGGTAAATGGCATGAAGAAAATTTCCCTAATGCAAATCTAACTCTTGGATTTCGTGGTGATTCTGATATTATTGGAGAATTTGGAGCAAACGATTCAGACGCAGAATTAGATTTTAGAATGGTGATTGCAAGAAAAAAACTATCAATAAAAATAAAGAAACCTACTCTTCGGTTCTTTATAGAAGTGACGGACGTTATAATTCCTTGGATGCTGTAATGACGCAAACAGATTACTATTTTTACAAAAAGGGTGGTGGAACACTTTTTATAACACAAGACAAAAAATATAAAATAGAACGTTATACTTTTGGAGATAGATATATTGAGGGTTTTGCTTTTTCATCGGCTGCGGAGTTTACTTCAACTGGATTTAATTCAAATGGTGTAGTTGATAAGGATGAAACATCTATTTATTACACGGAGGACGATGTTTTTTCTGCCGAAGAAACCACAACAATACCAATGTATCGATATGTTGACTATAGAATGCTTCTTCAACTAAGATTTTTAGTTAGAAACGGAGCAAGAGAAGTTAGTTTTATAGGTATAAAGGAAGATGGTAGTGAAATACCCTTTGATTTAAATCACGATTCAGATTTAATAGCCTTATCTGAAGAATTTGAATCCAACAATATAGAGACATTGATATTTTCAGCTAAAGGAGATTATCGAATAGATTATTTTAAAGGTATCATCTATTCAATCGAAACAGATGATAAGAACCTTCATGAAATATTATATAAATATGGAAAACATATTTTTGATTAAATAAAAAATACGGGGCTAATAACCCATTTTTTATTCAAAATCATCACTTGGCGATAGGGCTTTACGCATGTCAATATTCATATTATCTCTTTTATATCAAGATAAAAATGTTATTAGATTTAATTGTAACTATGATTAAATTAAATTATCAAGTAAAACATCTATTCTCATAATATCAAAAACGCCTAACTTTTCGTAGCTTTGGTTTCTTTCAAAACAAAACCAATGTCCGACAACAAACGTGTCTTTTTAGTTGATGCTTTCGCATTAATATTCCGTGGCTATTATGCCTTTATAAAAAATCCAAGAATTAACTCTAAAGGTTTAGATACTTCAGCGATCATGGGGTTTATGAATTCGCTTTTAGATGTTATAAAACGAGAACGCCCAGACCATTTAGCCGTTTGTTTTGATAATGGCGGAAGTGCAGATCGTGTTGAAATGTTCGAGGCCTATAAAGCCAATAGAGATGAAACGCCGGAAGCTATAAAAATTGCAGTGCCCATTATTCAAGATATTCTGAAAGCTATGCATATTCCTATCATGGAAAAAGTTGGTTATGAAGCCGATGATGTTATTGGAACACTTGCAAAACAAGCCGAAAAAGAAGGTTACCAAACCTTTATGGTAACACCAGACAAGGATTTTGCACAATTGGTTTCTGATAATATTTTTATGTATCGCCCAATGTTTGGCGGCGGTTACGAAACTTGGGGCATTCCTGAAGTTCAGAAAAAATTTGAAGTCACCGACCCTTTACAGGTTATTGACTTTTTAGGCATGATGGGAGATTCTAGTGATAATATCCCTGGACTACCTGGTGTTGGAGAAAAAACAGCAAAAAAGTTTTTAGCAGCTTATGGCAGTATGGAAAATCTTTTAGCCAATACGCACGAGCTTAAAGGTAAAATGAAAGAGAAGATTGAAGCCAATGGTGAATTAGGCTTACTTTCAAAAAAGCTAGCGACTATTATGCTAGATGTTCCTGTGACTTTTCATGCTAAGGATTTTGAATTAGACCAACCTGATATTCCTAAAGTCACCGAAATATTTCAAGAGTTAGAGTTTAGAAGGTTGATTGATAATTTCACAAAAACATTTGCGGTTCAGACAGAAACAACACCGACTGAGACTCAGAACCCTAATACCTCAAATAAAAAAGAAACGATTTCCTCTTCGGGGAAAATGTCCGCAGGACAAAAGGGGACTTCGGCAGGTGCTGGACAATTTAGTCTGTTTGGAGATTCTAGTTCAAATGAAACAGATACTGAAACAAGTTCAACATTTGCAAGAAAAACAGCTGAAACGACTTCACATTTTTACCAAAGTGTGGCGCCAGGGATGGCAACAAAACTTTTTATTAAAAATCTAATAAGTCAAACTGCAGTATGTTTTGATACAGAAACAACAGGTTTAAATCCTTTAACCGCAGAACTTGTTGGTATTGCTTTTTCATGGGAAGTTGGTAAAGGATTCTATATGCCTTTTCCAGAAGATAGAAATGAAGCCCAAGAACTGATTGAGCAACTGCGTCCGTTTTTTGAAAGTGAAACGATTGAAAAAATTGGTCAGAATTTAAAATACGACATTAAAGTTTTAGCAAAATATAATGTCGACGTTAAAGGTAAACTGTTTGACACCATGTTAGCGCATTATTTGATTAATCCAGATATGCGCCATAATATGGATGTTTTGGCAGAAACCTATTTAAATTACACACCCATTTCTATAACAGAATTGATTGGTAAAAAAGGAAAGAATCAGCTATCTATGCGAGATGTGCCTTTAGAGAAACTAACTGAATACGCTGTTGAAGATACTGATATTACCCTGCAACTAAAAGAACATTTTGAAAAAGAATTAACCGAAGCCAATACCCGAAAACTATTTGATGATATTGAAATTCCATTGCTTCGTGTTTTGGCTGCTATGGAATTGGAAGGGATTAATTTAGATGAAAAATTCTTAAATTCTTTGTCGGAAGCCCTTAACAGTGATATTTTAAATCTTGAAAAAAGTATTTATGAAGCTGCTGGCGAGGAATTTAATATTGCCTCACCAAAACAGCTAGGTATTATTCTATTTGAAAAATTAAAACTGGTTGATAAACCTAAAAAAACCAAAACAGGGCAATATGCTACTGGCGAGGATATTTTGAGCTATTTAGCCAAAGACCACGAAATTATTCGAAATATATTGGAATATAGAGGACTTGCTAAATTAAAAAGCACTTATGTAGATGCACTTCCTACCCAAGTTGAAGAAGCTACAGGTCGTGTACATACCGACTATATGCAAACCGTTGCTGCTACTGGGCGATTGAGTAGTAACAACCCCAATCTTCAAAACATACCTATTCGTACCGAACGTGGACGACAAGTGCGTAAAGCCTTTATTCCAAGAAATGAAGATTACATTTTATTAGCTGCCGATTACTCGCAAATAGAACTCCGTATTATTGCCGCTTTAAGCAAAGAGGAAACCATGATTGAAGCCTTTAAAAATGGTGAAGATATTCATGCTTCTACGGCTTCCAAAGTATTTAATGTGCCTTTAGATGAAGTGAGCCGTGAGCAACGTAGTAATGCCAAAACCGTAAACTTTGGGATTATTTATGGGGTTTCTGCTTTTGGATTAAGCAACCAAACTGATATGTCTCGAGGTGAAGCCAAAGAACTCATTGACACCTATTACGAAACCTACCCAAAATTACGTGCCTACATGAGTGAGCAAGTCGATTTTGCTCGAGATCATGGTTATGTACAAACCGTTTTAGGGCGTCGTAGGTATTTAAAAGACATCAATTCTAGAAATGCTGTGGTTCGTGGAGCTGCCGAACGGAATGCCGTTAACGCACCTATACAAGGAAGTGCTGCCGATATTATTAAAATTGCCATGATTAATATTTACAACAAACTGGAAGCCGGAAATTATAAAACCAAAATGCTTTTACAAGTGCATGATGAATTGGTTTTTGATGTTTACAAACCTGAATTGGAAACCATTAAAACCTTGGTTAAAACCGAAATGGAAAGTGCTTTTGTTTTGGATGTGCCACTTGATGTTGAAGTGGATACTGGGGTGAATTGGCTGGAGGCGCATTAGAAGATTGAGAATGAAAACTATTTCTGTCACTTGTGCTATCATTCATTTTGAAGATAAAATTTTAGCAGTTCAAAGAAGCGAAACGATGAAACTTCCTTTGAAATGGGAATTTGCAGGTGGTAAAATTGAATTAGGAGAATCGGAAATAGATTGTATTAGACGAGAAATCTTAGAAGAACTAAATATACTTATTGAAGTTAAAGAAAGATTGACTCCTGTTACTCATCAATACTCCGATTTTAAAATTAAATTGATTCCATTTATTGCTGAATATCTTTCTGGTGAATTAAAATTAAGAGAACATTGTAGCTTTTTACTTGCCGATAAAGATGAATTGATTAATTTAGATTGGGCTGAAGCTGACTTACCAATTTTAAAAGAATTTATTGAATTATGAATCAAGGAATATATGAAGAGTTAGTAACAAAACTAGTATCTGAAAAACTAAATGAACTTGATAAAGATAGATTCTTTCTAAAGAAAAGTTTAATTGACAAAGAAGAAGCTTCAAACGTACTTTCAATACATTTATCGAAAACTTTAAAGCACTCCTTTGGTCTTTTAGGAAAAAATAAAGTTGAACAACAGATTCAAATAGCCAATAAAATAATACAACTTTTAAAAGAAGAAATAGGCAAACAAGAGTTTGATGACGATTTAGTAAAAATTGAAGGTGAAATTCTAAAAGCTGTTTTTTCAAAAGCAGATGCACATTTTTCAAATTTAGATTTACATCTAAAAGAAATAACACCTTATACAACTTTAACTCAAAGCGAATTATTTACTGGTGGGAATGGTGGATTATCATTAGAAAGTGAACTTAAAAAAGAAATACTTTCTTCTGATAAAATCAATTTATTAGTTTCTTTTATAAAGTTTAAAGGAATAATAATTCTTGAAAAAGAATTAAGAGATTTCACCGAACGTGGTGGAAAACTAAACGTAATCACTACAACTTATATTGGAGCAACAGATTACAAAGCAATCCAGTTACTTTCTAAACTACCAAATACCGAAGTTAAAATATCATATAACACAAGTAACGAAAGGTTACACGCTAAAGCTTATCTCTTTTATAGAAATTCAGGTTTTCATACTGCATATATTGGTTCTTCTAATTTTTCAAGGTCTGCTTTAACAGATGGTTTAGAGTGGAATTTAAAAGTTACTACTAAAGAAGTAAGCCACATAATTGACAAATTTCAAAAAACATTTGATGCTTATTGGCAAAGTGATGACTTCGAGTTATTTGATGATTCTATTCATAAAAAGAAACTTCAAGACGCATTAAAGCAAAGTAAGTTTAGTAAACCTTACGAAAACACAACAGCTTTTTTTGATATAAAACCTTTTCCTTATCAAAAGGAAGTTTTAGAAAAATTAGAAGTTGAAAGGACAGTCCATAATAGATTCAGAAACCTTGTCGTAGCAGCAACAGGAACCGGAAAAACTGTAATTTCCGCTTTCGACTATAAACGTTTCAAACAAAATAATGAATCAGCAAAACTTCTTTTTCTTGCACATAGAAAAGAAATTTTACAAAAATCACTTTCAACTTTTCAAGGTGTTTTAAGAAACAATAATATTGGTGAATTATGGGTTGATGGATTAGTTCCTGAAAATTTCGAATGTGTATTTGCTTCTGTTCAAACAGTAAATAATCAACTTGAAACAGCCAACATATCTGAAGATTATTATGATTATGTAATCAATCCTGTCCTAAATAAATTTTGGACACACTAAATCTAACCATTTTACTGATTTATTTCATTGCTTTT